>NZ_RZSJ01000259.1:0-7995 GCF_003998025.1 Mesorhizobium sp. M8A.F.Ca.ET.021.01.1.1 | reverse complement strand
GCGTGGTGATGTCGAACACGGTGCACGCCTATATCTCGCAGTCTGACAAGGGCGAACTGGTGATCGGCGCCGGCACCGATCAGTATGTCTCCTATTCGCAGACCGGCGGGCTTCACATTCTCCAGCACACGCTCGACGCCATCTGCGAGATGTTCCCGATCTTCACGCGCATGAAGATGCTGCGCTCGTGGGGCGGCATCGTCGACGTCACGCCCGACCGCTCGCCGATCCTGGCCAAGACGCCGGTGCCGGGCCTCTATGTCAATTGCGGCTGGGGCACGGGCGGCTTCAAGGCGACGCCGGGCTCGGGCCATGTCTTTGCCCACACCATCGCCAAGGACGATCCGCATCCGATCAATGCGCCCTTCACCATCGAACGCTTCCGCACCGGCCGCCTCATCGACGAGGCGGCGGCGGCGGCGGTGGCGCACTGATGATGGCGCAGATGGCTGTCGCTATGCCGCTGATGCTGGCGGGAGAACAAGGCATGTTCCATTTTCCGACAGTGGCGGAGGTGCGGCTGCAGCCGATTGCGCGCGCCGGCAACGAAGCCGGATGGCCGTTTTCGGTCGATGAGGGGACGCTCACCTGCGTCTGGAGTGGCGGCCAGAAAGTGGTGATGTTCTTCGAAGGCCGGCCGCCCGAGCTGGATGAGGACGAGGACTTCACGCCGCGTGGCGTGATCGTCACCACCGACCCGCTGCAATTGACGCTCGGCAACATGGCCAACCGCGATCTGTTTCGTGCCGCGGCAAGCGTCGAGGAGCGGCTGCGGCTCGTCGCCCCGTTTATGGCCATGGGCCAAAAGCTTTGCGATCAACCCGCCGGCGCGCGCGTCGGCCACGGCGAATTGTAGGATCAAACACGATGCTTCTCATCCGCTGCCCCTATTGCGAGGAAGAGCGCCCGGAGCTCGAATTCCGCAACGCCGGCGAGGCGCATATAGCGCGCTCGGCCAACATATCAGGCGAGAGTGATGACGACTTCGAGAAGTTCTTCTTCATCCGGTCGAACCCAAAGGGCATCATCTATGAGCGCTGGCGGCACATGCACGGCTGCGCGCGCTTCTTCAATGCGGTGCGTGACACCGTCACCGACAAGTTCGTCCTGACCTACAAGGCCGGCGAGCCCAAGCCTTCCAAGCTGCCCGGAGTTGCGAAATGAGCGGCGCGTTGCGCATTCCCGGCGCCGGGCGCCTCAGCCAGGCCAAGACCGCCCGCTTCAGCTTCGATGGCCAGTCCTACACCGGCATCGAGGGCGACACGCTGGCCTCGGCGTTGCTGGCCAACGGCGTGCATCTGGTCGGCCGTTCGTTCAAGTATCACCGCCCGCGCGGCATTCTGTCGGCCGGCGCGGAAGAGCCCAACGCGCTGGTGCAGATCGTGCGTGATGACGCGCGCAAGACACCTAACGTGCGCGCCACCGTGCAGGAGCTCTATGACGGGCTCGCTGCCAATTCGCAAAACCGCTGGCCGTCGCTGTCCTTCGATGTCGGCGCCGTCAACGACCTGGCATCGCCGCTGTTTTCGGCCGGCTTCTACTACAAGACCTTCATGTGGCCGAAGGCCGCCTGGAAGAGCCTTTACGAGCCGAAGATCCGCGAAGCCGCCGGCCTTGGCGTTTCGCCCGACAAGCCCGATCCCGACCATTATTCCTCGCGCTACGCGCATTGTGACGTGCTGGTGCTGGGCGGCGGTGCGGCCGGTATCGCGGCGGCACTTGCCGCGGCAGAGACCGGCGCGCGCGTCATCCTCGCCGACGAACAGGCCGAATTCGGCGGCAGCCTGCGCTTCGAGAGCGGCGCCAGGATCGATGGTCAGGACGGCTTTGCCTGGGCGCAAGCGGCGATCGCCGGGCTGAGTGCGATGGACAATGTCCGCGTGCTGCCGCGTACGACGGCGTTCGGCTATTACGCGCAGAATTTCGTCGGCCTGGTCGAGCGCGTCAGCGATCACCTGAAGGCCCCGGGCCACGACCTGCCGCGCGAGCGGCTCTGGCAGGTCCGCGCCAAGCGCGTGGTGCTGGCCTCCGGCGCCATCGAGCGACACATGGTGTTTGCCAACAACGACCGGCCGGGCGTCATGCTGGCGGGCGCGGCGCGCACTTTCCTCAACCATTATGGTGTCGCCGTCGGCAAGAATGTCGGCGTCTACACCGCCAATGATTCGGCCTATGCGGCTGCGATCGACCTGAAGAAGGCCGGCGTCAACGTGGCGGCGATCGTCGATTTGCGCGACAACCCGACCTGCCCGGTGATCGACGAGGCGAGGGCGCTCGGCATCGAGATCAATTTCGGTCGCGCGGTGATCCGCGCCGGCGGCAAGTTGCGCGTGTCGTCGATGACGGTGCAGGCGAAGAATGGCGGCGGCGAACGCACTGTTCCCGTCGATGCGATCCTGATGTCGGCGGGCTGGACGCCGTCTGTGCATCTGTTCTCGCAGTCGCGCGGCAAGGTCGCCTTCAATGACGAGACCAAGCGCTTCGTGCCGGGCACTTACGCGCAGGACTGCATTTCGGTCGGCGCCTGCAACGGCACCGACGGGCTGTCGGCAACGGTCGACGAGGCCTATGCGGCTGGCGCCAAGGCGGCCAAGGATGCCGGCGCCAAGACAGCCAAGGGCACCAAGCCGAAGGTGGATGCCTCGGAGAGCTGGTCGCGCGGCATGCTGGGTGCGGCACCCGGCGCCGGGCCGGACACGACGGTCAAGGCCTTCGTCGATTTCCAGAACGACGTCACCGCCAAGGACATCCGCCAGGCGGTGCATGAGGGCATGCGCTCGATCGAGCACGTCAAGCGCTTCACCACCAACGGCATGGCGACCGACCAGGGCAAGACTTCCAACATGCACGGCCTGGCGATCGCCGCCGAGACGCTGGGCAAGCCAATCCCCGAGGTTGGGCTGACCACGTTCCGCGCGCCCTACACACCTGTCACCTTCGGCGCGATCGTCAGCCATGCGCGCGGCCCGCTTTTCGACCCGACCCGCAAGACCGCGATCCATCCCTGGGCCGAGGCGCAAGGCGCGGTGTTCGAGGATGTCGGCCAGTGGAAGCGCGCCTGGTACTTCCCGAAAGCCGGCGAGGACATGCATGCGGCGGTCGACCGCGAATGCGTCGCCGTCCGCAACCAGGCCGGGCTGTTCGATGCATCGACGCTCGGCAAGATCGAAGTGGTCGGCCCGGATGCGGCCAAGTTCATGGAACTGCTCTACACCAACCCGTGGGAGAAGCTGGAGCCAGGCCGCTGCCGCTATGGCATCATGCTGCGCGAGGACGGCTTCATCTATGATGACGGTGTCGTCGGCCGGCTGGCGCCGGACCGCTTCCATGTGACGACGACGACCGGCGGCGCGCCGCGTGTCATGAACCACATGGAAGATTACCTCCAGACCGAGTTCCCGCATCTCAATGTCTGGCTGACCTCGATCACCGAACAGTGGGCGGTGATTGCGGTGCAAGGGCCGAAGTCGCGCGACATCATCGCGCCTTTGGTCGAAGGCATCGACATGTCTGACGAGGCGCTGCCGCATATGTCGGTGCGCGAAGGCAAGATCTGCGGCGTGCCGACACGGCTGTTCCGCATGTCGTTCACCGGCGAGCGCGGTTTCGAGGTCAACGTGCCGGCCGACTATGGCCAGGCGGTCTGGGAAGCGTTGTGGGCCGAGGGCCAGAAGCATGACGCCACCGCTTACGGCACTGAGGCGATGCATGTGCTGCGCGCCGAGAAGGGCTACATCATCGTCGGCCAGGATACGGACGGCACGGTCACGCCAAACGATGCCGGTCTCGACTGGGCGGTCGGCAAGAAGAAGGTCGACTTCGTCGGCATCAGGGGCATGGCGCGGCCGGATCTGGTGGCCAAGGGCCGCAAGCAACTGGTCGGCCTCAAGACCAAGGACCCCAAGGTGGTGCTGGAAGAGGGTGCCCAGATCGTCGAGGACCCGAAGCAGGCGATTCCGATGAAGATGATCGGCCACGTCACCTCGAGCTATTGGTCGCAGAATTGCGGCCGTTCCATCGCACTGGCGCTGGTCGCCGGCGGACGTCACCGGATGGGCGATACGCTCTACGTGCCGATGCCGAACGGGGTGATCGAAGTGGAGGTTACCGGGATGGTGTTCTTTGACGAGACGGGAGGGCGCCTCAATGGCTAAGGCTGCTGCAAGGACGGCCGCGACGGCTTCGCCCTCGGCAGAGCGGCGTTCGGCATTGGCCGGGCGCACCGTCTCCGCGACAGGTGCCAAGGTCGAAGTGCTGCCACCGGCCGAGCGCATTTCGCTGCGTGCGCCGGAGGCTTCGGTCCCCGCCCTGTCGAAGGCGCTCGGCGTGACCTTGCCGAAGCAGCCGAAAACCTCGGCGTCGAAAGGCGGGCGTACGGCGCTGTGGCTTGGGCCGGACGAGTGGCTTGTCATCGACGAGGCCGGCAAGGACCCGCTCGCCGATTGCGCGGAGGTTTCCGCCTTGCACTCGTCGGTCGGTATCTCGCATCGCAACATCGCGATATCCGTCACCGGTCCGGCGGCGGAAGCCGCGATCAATTCGGGCTGCCCGCAGGATCTGTCGCTCGAGGCCTTTCCGGTGGGCGCCGCTTCGCGCACCATCCTGGGCAAGGCCGAGATCGTGCTGTTGCGCACGGCCGAGGACGCCTTCAGGGTCGAGTGCTGGCGTTCCTTCTCGGACTATGTCTTTACTTTCCTGTCCGAGGGAGCCCGCGACGCCGCCGGCTGACCTCGGAACGTTTGCCGCCCACGTCCGTTGTGCGGCGACAAGTCGAGGGAGAAATGCCGATGCCGTCGAAGTCCGCGCCGAAATCTCCGAAAACCGCGGCGGTCCGTTCGCTCGAACATGAGCGGCATCAAGAGGCCGACACCGAAGAGGAACTCGAGGAAGGCCTCGAGGATACGTTCCCTGCCAGCGATCCGGTGTCCATCACCAGTTCGGCGATCCCCGGTGCACCCGCCAAGCCCGGCAAGGCCAAGACGGTGGCCGGACGCAAGACCCGCAAGCCCTGATTTAGCAGATTCCGGTTGAAGGCATCTTCCCAACACCTCCGAAGATGCGATATTCAAAGCGCTTTGGAGAGGAAAAATGCCGATAAAAGCTGTTGTCTGGGGCGAGAATGTTCATGAACAGACCAATGCCGCCGTGCGCGACCTCTATCCCCTTGGCATGCATGGCACCATTGCTGGCGCGCTTAACCAGGACAAGGGCATCGAGGCCACCACCGCCACCTTGCAGGAACCCGAACATGGCCTGAGCGAGCCGCGCCTGGCTGCCACCGACGTGCTGATATGGTGGGGCCATGCCGCCCATGGCGAGGTCAAGGACGAGATCGTCGAGCGCGTGCAGAAGCGGGTCTGGGAAGGCATGGGGCTGATCGTGCTTCATTCGGGCCACTACTCGAAGATCTTCAAGCGGCTGATGGGCACGCCCTGTTCGCTGAAATGGCGCGAGGCGGGCGAGCGCGAGCGGGTCTGGGCGATCAATCGCGGCCATCCGATCGCGCAAGGCATCGGCGAATGCCTTGAGATCGGCGAGACGGAAATGTATGGCGAGCCGTTCGCGGTGCCCGAGCCGCTGGAGACGGTGTTCATCTCCTGGTACGAGGGCGGCGAGGTGTTTCGCTCCGGCCTGACCTATCAGCGCGGCGCCGGAAAGATCTTCTACTTCTCGCCGGGCCACGAGACCTATCCGATCTATCACAATGAAGGCGTTCAGCAGGTGCTGCGCAACGCCGTGCATTGGGCACACAATCCGGCCCCGGCTTGGGCCGGCATCACCAACGCGCCGAATGTGCCGACGGACAAGGCCAAGGAGAAGATCGTCCAGAAAGGCCTGCGCCTGCATGCCGACGGTGACAAGGGGTTGAGCTGATGCACCGCCTGCTTCTGCTCGGCACCGGCTGGATCGCCGCACACCATATCGAGGAGTTCGGTCAGGTCCCGGGCTGCACCATCGTCGCTTGCGTCGATCGTCTGCCGGGCCGCGCGGCAGCGTTCGCCGCCGCCAACAAAATAGGCACTTTCTTCGAGAGCCTCGAAGCGGCGATCGCCTGGGGCGAGTTCGATGCCGCCATCAACGCGACGCCGGACCAGGTTCACAAGGCGACGACACTGGCCCTGCTGGCCGCCGGGAAACATGTCTTCTGCGAAAAACCGCTGGCGCCGAACCATGCCGATGCGCT
Source organism: Mesorhizobium sp. M8A.F.Ca.ET.021.01.1.1 (assembly GCF_003998025.1). NCBI lineage: Bacteria > Pseudomonadati > Pseudomonadota > Alphaproteobacteria > Hyphomicrobiales > Phyllobacteriaceae > Mesorhizobium > Mesorhizobium sp. M8A.F.Ca.ET.021.01.1.1. The sequence continues at coordinate 1,811 of NZ_RZSJ01000259.1, read as the reverse complement.
TGCGATGAGCGAAGCCGCCGAGGCGTCCGGGCTCGTCAACATGGTCAACCTGACCTATCGCAACACGCCGGTGATCCAGGAGGCGCGGCGCATGGTGCGGGCCGGTGAGATCGGCGAGCTGCGCCACGTCGAGGCCAGCTACAGGCAAAGCTGGCTGGTCAGCAAGTTCTGGGGCGACTGGCGGGTCGACGACAAATGGCTGTGGCGCCTGTCGAGCCGGCACGGTTCGACAGGCGTGCTGGGCGATGTCGGCATCCATATCCTCGACTTCGCGACCTATGGGGCGGCCGAGGATATCGTCTCCGTGCATGCCGATCTGGTGACGTTTCCGAAGGCCGAGGGCGACCGCGTCGGCGACTATGTGCTCGACGTCAATGACAGCTTGGCGATAACGGCGCGGCTCAGCTCAGGCGCGCTGGCCACGATCATGGCCAGCCGCTACACGACAGGCCATGGCAATGATTTGTCGCTGGCCCTGCACGGCACCAAGGGCGCGATCAAGGTCGAGACCGACGGCAAGGTTTCGCGGCTGTCCGCTTGCCTGGGTGATGACGTCGATCTGCACCGTTGGCGGACGTTGACGCCGCCTGACGTCAAGCACAATGCCCAGCGCTTCGCCGATGCGCTGGACACGGGACGGAACGGTGATCCGTCTTTCCGGCGCGCCGCCGAGATGCAGAAGCTGATCGATGCGGCCTTCGAAAGTTCAGCGACCAAGCTGCCGGTCTCGATCGCCTGAATCACCGTCTGGCCGGCTGAGCCGGCCAGAACCGACTTTCCGAAATCTTGGTAGGCCGAAATCTCAGTAGGCGCTCGGCATGATCCACGGGTTCACCGTGATCCCGAGCCGCGGGCCCTTGCCGCTGGTCGTGGCTTCCGTGGAAGCTTTCTTGTCGACCGAACCGGTCGAAGCGCAATCGAGCTTCACATTGGTCTTGGTGTCGACGCAGGTCGCCGCAGTCGGGTGCTTGACCGGCTGGCTGGTGCCGGCGGCGAAAGCCGAACCCGAAAGTGCCAGCACGGCGGCGAGGGTGAGGAGTATCTTTTTCATGGTCAGTCTCCGTGTTCGACGGGCGAATTTGTTCCGTACATGTACGTTACTTCGTACAAATACGTCCGTCGATCGCGAAGTTCAAGGGAGAATCGTACACGTACGGTAGTTTTTTGTTAACCAAGAAATTCGACGCCGATTTGGGTGCCAGGTCGGCGTGGAAATCTGCGAAACCGAAAGGGCGGGCGCTCAGCAGTTGACCGGTTTTTCGGTCAACGGCGGCACGTCTTGCGTGCTGAGCGTGGCAAGGGTGAAGTCGCACATCCGCTTCACGAAAGCCTGCGCGTCGCCGAAGGGATAGAAGGGGAAAGTGATCAACAGCGAGATCGTGCCATGGCCGACCGCCCACAGCATGGTGGCAATGGCGCGCGGATCGCCGTGCAATTTGCCGGCGGCGACACAGGCCTCGACCCTGCTGATCAGCACCTTCATCGCCGGATTGCCTTCCTCCATGTCCTCGTAGCTCCTGCCTTCCGGCAGCTTGGTCTTTTCGGTCATGAAGACGGTGCGGTACTCATTGGGATTGCCGAGCCCGAAGGCAGCGTATTCGGTCATCACCGCCTGCAAGGCCTCGATCGGATCGTCGGACGGGTGCTCCTCGATGCGCCGGGCGAGCGTTTCGAACGCGTCCTCGGCCAGCGCGAAGAGGATGTCCTGCTTGTCGGCGAAGTAGGAATAGACAGACATCGGCGCATAGCCGACCCGCTTGGCCAGCTTGCGGATGGTCAAGCCTTCATAGCCTTCTTCCTGGACGAGCTTG
>NZ_RZSJ01000258.1:0-8039 GCF_003998025.1 Mesorhizobium sp. M8A.F.Ca.ET.021.01.1.1 | reverse complement strand
TCCCCACCCTTGGCCCGGCCGATGGTCTTTTCCCCAGATCGCATTTGACAAAGCCGGACAAACTGTATGAAATCATCCGTAGGGACGCAATGAGGCAAAATACGTAACATACGATACAGCGCTCCCCGGGGACGGCAGAGTATGGAGAAAGCACGGCCCGCCAGCCTTGCATCGTCTGATACCGTGGGGGTGACCAATCCCGGCGGATCGAGCCCCTTCGTACTGACCTGCGACCACGCTTCCAATTTCCTGCCGGCCGAATTCGGCACGCTCGGCCTCGCAGCCGAGGACCTGTCGCGCCACATCGCCTGGGATCCCGGCGCGCTGCCGGTTGCGCTGCGCATGGCGCGGGCGCTCGATGCGACGCTGGTCGAAACCCGCATTTCGCGGTTGATCATCGACTGCAACCGGCCGCTCGATGCGCCGGACCTGGTGCCGCCGGTCAGCGAAACCACAGCCATACCGGGGAATGCAGGCCTTTCGGACAAGCAGCGTGCGCAGCGCGTCGCCTTGTCATGGCAGCCATTCCACGACACGATTGCGGGAATTATCGAAGACAGGCTGGCGCGCGGCCAGGAGACCCGGCTAGTCTCCGTGCATTCCTTCACGCCGGTTTACAAGGGCCGCAACCGGCCGTGGCATATCGGCATCATCCATGACGAGGATCGCCGGTTGGCGGCGCCGCTGATCGGCGCACTGCAGCGGCTTGCCGGCGTCACCGTCGGCGTCAACGAACCCTATTCGCCTGCCGACCGCGTCTATTTCACGCTCGAACGGCATGCGCGCTCGCGCGGGTTGTCCTGCGCGATGATCGAAATCCGCAACGATGAAATCTCCGGCGAAACCGGGCAGCGGAAATGGGCGGATTTGCTTGCGGGCATTTTTTTGAATCTGGAGCCAGAGGAGGCCAAGGGCTCTCGACGAAGCGCAGTCGGAAAGTCAGTTCAATCGGCCAGCTAAGAACCAAGAGGGGAATTCTGACATGACAACACCTGATCACTCCGACAAGTCGGAGGACACAAAAATCCTTCACAGTATGGGTTACGCCCAGGAATTGGCTCGCCGCATGAGCGGCTTCTCCAACTTCGCCATTTCCTTCTCGATTATCTGCATCCTGGCGGGCGGCATTACGTCTTTCCCGCTGGCGATGGCCACCGGCAGTGGTTTCGAGGCGACCATCGGCTGGCTCATCGGGGGCGTCTTCGCCCTTGTCGTCGCTGCTTCGCTGGGCCAGATCGGCTCGGCCTATCCTACCGCCGGCGGCCTCTATCACTGGTCGTCGATCCTGGGCGGTCGCGGCTGGGGCTGGGCCACGGCCTGGATCAACCTGCTCGGCCTGATCTTCGTGGTCGCCTCGGTGAATGTCGGCGTCTACCTGCTGTTTCAAGGGCTCGTCGCAGGTCCGATCTTCGGCTGGGACACATCGACCTGGGGCTTCTGGCAGCAGACGGTGGCTGTCGTGATCATTACCGTCACCCAAGGTCTGTTCAATCATCTCGGCATCAAGACGACAACGAGATTGACCGATTTTTCCGGCTACCTCATCCTCGTCGTTGCGGTTGTGCTGACGCTGACCTTCCTGATCTGGGGCGCGCATGGTTTCGACCTTTCGCGACTGACGACCTTCGTCAACACGACCGGCGATCTCGGGGGCGGCTATGTTCCGACGGCCCGCACGGCGCTGGTGGCCTTCCTGATCGGCCTTCTCTACCCGCTTTACACGATCACCGGCTTCGACGCCTCGGCGCACACTGCCGAGGAGACACACAATGCCCGCGTTGCGGTGCCCAGGGGCATGATCCACGCGGTCCTCTGGTCTCTCGTCTTCGGTTTCGTCATGGCGGTCTCCTTCGTCCTTGCGAGCCCCGATCTCGTGGCGACCGCCAAGGACGGCGGCAATGCCTGGTTCAACCTGTTCAACAATCTGCCGGCGCCAACCTGGCTCAAGGCTCTGCTCGGCATCGCCATCGTGCTGTCGAACTATCTGTGCGCGCTGGCCGGCCTCACTTCGACATCGCGTATGATCTTCGCCTTTTCGCGTGACGGGGGTCTGCCGGGGTCGTCTTTGTGGAAGCAGGTTTCGCCGACCTGGCGCACGCCAGTTCCGGCTATCTGGCTCGGCGTCGTGCTGTCGATCGCCGCCACGCTCTATTCGCCGGCTTTCGCGGCGCTTGCAGCCGGCTGCGCTCTCTTCCTCTACGTCTCCTATGCCATGCCGATCGCAGCCGGACTTCTTGCGGAAGGAAAGAGCTGGACCGAATTCGGACCATTCCGGCTCGGCATCTGGTCAAAGCCGTTCGCCATCATCACCGTGCTTGGTGTCCTGGTGTTGATGTATGCCGGCATCCAGCCGCCCTTCGACATCCTGATCAATTATGCGATTGGGTTGATCATTCTGCTCGTCGTCTTGTGGTTCGCCGTTGAAAATCGCCGCTTCCAGGGGCCGCCCATTGGCGAGGCGGCACTCGCCAAGCGCAGGGCGACCATCGCAGCCGCTGAAAAGGCCGTCGGCGAATCCGCCTAAACAGCCAATCAAACCGTGGCGGGTTCGCTCGCCACGGTTTTTTCCCGTTCAATATGACAAGCCCGAAACGACCAAGCGCTGGAGTGCCAAAGGAATGGCCGGAAATTTCTCGTTCGATCAGTTGAAGAAAGCGGTCTCCAATGGCGAGATCGACACGGTGCTGGCATGCATCGTCGACATGCAGGGCCGACTGGCGGGAAAACGATTCCTGGCGCAGTACTTCGTCGATTCCGCACATGACGAAACGCATGGCTGCAACTATCTGCTGGCGGCCGATATCGATATGGAGCCGGTGCCGGGCTACAAGGCGGCAAGCTGGTCGAAGGGCTATGGCGATTTCGTCATGAAGCCGGACCTTGCGACGCTGCGGCGTATTCCCTGGCTGGAAAAGACGGCGCTGGTGATCTGCGACGTGCTCGACCACCATACCCATGACGACCTTCCGCACTCGCCGCGCGCCATATTGAAGAAGCAGGTGAAGCGGCTGACGGAGCGTGGCTATATCGGCTATTTCGCTTCCGAGCTCGAATTCTACCTGTTCAACGAGACCTACGATTCCGCCCGCAAGAAGCACTGGCAAGGTCTCGACACCGCGTCGCCCTATATCGGCGACTACCAGATCGGCATCACCACCAAGGAAGAAGGCGTCATGCGCCGGCTTCGCAACGAGATGGAAGCCGCCGGCATTCCGATCGAGAATTCCAAGGGCGAGTGGGGTCCGGGCCAGGAAGAGATCAACGTGCGTTATGCCGAAGCGCTCGACATGGCCGACCGCCACGTCATCCTGAAGAACGGCGCCAAGGAGATCGCCGAGTCCGAAGGCAAGGCGATCTCCTTCATGTCGAAGTACAATTACGGCCTCGCCGGCAATTCCAGCCACATCCACAATTCGCTGTGGAGCGCCGACGGCAAGACGCCGCTGTTCTTCGACAGACAAGCCGACTGGACCTTGTCGACACTCGGCCAGCAATGGGCGGCCGGACAGTTGAAGTATGCGAAGGAATTCACCTGGTTCCTGGCGCCCTACATCAATTCCTACAAGCGCTTCCAGGCCGGCACCTTCGCACCGACCAAGATCATGTGGAGCGAGGACAACCGCACCGCCGGCTTCCGCCTGTGCGGCGAGGGCACCAAGGGCATCCGCATGGAATGCCGCATCGGCGGCGCCGACCTCAATCCTTATCTGGCTTTCGCCGCACTGATCGCCGCCGGCCTTGCCGGCATCGACGAGAAGCTTGAGCTGCAGAAGCCGTTCGTCGGCGATGCCTACCAGGCCTCGCGCCTGCCGGAGATCCCGAAGACGCTGCGCGACGCCACCGACACGCTGGCCAAGTCGAAAATGCTGAAACAGGCGCTCGGCGAGGATGTGCTGGAGCACTACGTCCACACGGCCAAGTGGGAGCAGTTCGAATACGACCGCCGCATTACGGATTGGGAGCTGCACAGAGGGTTCGAGCGGTACTAGATTGCCACGACGTTAGAGCCGTCCCTCACCCTTACCCTCTCCCCGTGAAGAACGGTGAGAGAGGGATGCCAGCGCTGGAGCGTTTCCCTTCTCCCCGTCGCTACACGGGGAGAAGGGGCAGCGCCAAGCCATGTGATTTTTCGATTGTTACAGAAGTGCGAGGACTTAAACGATGACCGAAACGGTCAAACTGAAATCTCCCATCGACGGCTCGATCTATGCCGAGCGTCCGGTCGCGACGGACCAGGCGATCAATGCCGCGGTCGAGCGTGCCAAGGCGGCGCAGGAGAAGTGGGCGCAGACGCCGATCGTCGAGCGCGGCAAGTACATGCTGGCGATGCTCGAAGCGCTGGTTGCGAAATCAGACGAGATCGTGCCGGAGATCGCCTGGCAGATGGGGCGTCCGGTTCGGTATGGCGGCGAGTTCGGCGGCGTCAAGGAGCGCACCACCTATATGGTCGAGATCGCCGAGGCGGCGCTGAAATCCGTGCCGGCTTCCAATCCCAAGGACGGCTTCCGCCGCTATGTGAAGAAGGATCCGCTCGGCGTGGTCATGGTGATCGCGCCATGGAACTATCCCTATCTCACAGCCGTCAACACCATCGTGCCGGCACTGATGGCCGGCAATGCCGTCATCCTGAAACATGCGGCGCAGACATTGCTGGTCGGCGAGCGCTTCCAACAGGCTTTCGACAAGGCCGGGCTGCCCAAGGGCGTGTTCCAGAACGTCGTTCTCAATCACGCCCAGACCGAAAAACTGCTGGGTTCGGGCAAGATCGACCATGTCAATTTCACCGGATCGGTCGCCGGCGGCCGCGCCATTGAAACGGCGGCGGCAGGCACCTTGATGACGCTTGGCCTCGAGCTCGGCGGCAAGGACCCGGCCTATGTGCTGGCCGATGCCAAGATGGACCACGCCGTGGCCAATCTGGTCGACGGCGCCTTCTACAACTCAGGCCAATGCTGCTGCGGCATCGAACGCGTATATGTGCACGAGAAGGTCTATGACGAATTCGTCGAAGGCTTTATCGCCGAGACGAAGAACTACGTCGTCGGCAATCCGCTCGACCAGACGACGACGATGGGGCCGATGGCGCAGGCGCGTTTTGCCGACCTGATCCGCGAGCAGAAGGCCGAGGCGCTGCGCAAGGGTGCGGTGGCGCACATCAACATGAAGGTGGCCAACGACCAGCCCGGCTCGCCCTATCTGGCGCCCGAGGTGCTGACCGGAGTCGACCACCAGATGAGCGTCATGCGCGAGGAAAGTTTTGGCCCGATCGTCGGCATCATGAAAGTGCGCAACGACGAGGAGGCGATCGCGCTGATGAACGACAGCGCCTATGGGCTGACCGCCTCGATCTGGACACGCGACACCGAGCACGCGGTGGCGATCGGCGACCGGGTCGAGACCGGCACGGTGTTCATGAACCGCTGCGACTATCTCGATCCGGCGCTGGTCTGGACCGGCGTCAAGGACACCGGCAAGGGCGCCGGGCTGTCGGCCATCGGCTACGACAATCTGACGAGGCCGAAATCATTTCATCTGCGTGAAGCCATCTAATTTTCGAAAGACAAAAATGTCCAAGCTCATCTCCAAATGGAACTACCCCACCACAGTCCGCTTCGGCGCTGGCCGCATCAAGGAACTGCCGGAGGTGCTGGCGGCCACCGGCATCAAGCGGCCGCTCTTCGTCACCGATCCGGGGCTGGCCAAGCTGCCGGTCGTCGCCACGACGCTCAGGATTCTCGACGACGCCAAGGTGCCCTATGGCGTGTTCTCCGAGGTGAAGCCGAACCCGGTGGACTCCAACCTCACCGCCGGCATTGCGGTGTTCAAGAAGGGCAAGCATGACGGCGTCATCGCTTTCGGCGGCGGCTCGGCGCTCGACCTCGGCAAGCTGATCGCCTTTCAGGCCGGTCAAGTCAGGCCGGTTTGGGACTTCGAGGATGTCGGCGACTGGTGGACGCGCGCCAATTCCGACGCCATCGCTCCGATCATCGCGGTGCCGACCACGGCTGGCACCGGCTCGGAGGTCGGACGCGCTGGTGTCATCACCAACGAGGAGACGCATACCAAGAAGGTCATCTTCCATCCGAAGTTATTGCCGGCGATCGTGATCGCCGATCCGGAGCTGTCGGTCGGCATGCCTTCTTTCATCACCGCCGGCACCGGCATGGATGCACTCGCCCATTGCCTCGAGGCCTATTGCGCGCCGGGCTATCATCCGATGGCTGACGGCATCGCGGTCGAAGGTGTGCGCCTAGTCTTCGAAAACCTGCCGAAGGCCTATGCCAATGGCAAGGACCTTGTCGCCCGCGCCCATATGATGAGCGCGGCGGCCATGGGCGCCGCGGCCTTCCAGAAGGGGCTGGGCGCCATCCACTCACTGTCTCATCCGATCGGCGCGCTCTACGACACCCATCACGGCATGACCAACGCCGTGTTCATGCCCTATGTGCTGGCCTTCAACCGCGACTCCATCGAGGAGCGTATTGCCCGGCTCGCCGCCTATTGCGGCATCAAGGGCGGTTTCGACGGCTTCGCCAAGGCTGTCATCAAGCTGCGCAAGGAATTGAAGGTGCCGCACGCACTGCCGGGCCTGATCAAGGGGCTCGACATGGACAAGAAGCGCAAGGGACTGATCGCCGACATGGCGGTGGTCGATCCGACGGCCGGCGGCAACCCGGTCAAGCTGACCAAGAAGGCCGCGCTGACACTGCTCGAAAACGCCATCGCCGGGACGGTCTGAGGCCGGTTCCGGGGGGCGGAAGTTGATCGGGAAACGAGGGGAAAGGAAAGGGGAAGGGGCGAAAGACGGGCGGATTAATGATTAGCCGGAAAATTAAGTGATGGCTAATTGCTACAGCCTGTTAAAAAGAGTTAACTTTTGGCGCTGCTGACGGCTGGTTTCACAAAGCTTTCATCTGGCTGTCACACGAAAACGATACCGCATCGCAGGCGTCCAACGGCGCCAGTTCAACGGAGAGAACACATGTTCAAATTCACGGGGAAGGTGCTTTCCCTTTCGGCCGCGACCCTGATGGTGTCGTCGGTGATTTCGTCCGCGGCTTCGCTGGACGATCTCGTCAAGGCCGCGAAGGCTGAAGGCCAGCTCACCACCATCGCGCTGCCGCATGACTGGTGCGGCTACGGCGACGTTATCGCCGGCTTCAAAGCGAAGTATCCGGAAATCACCATCAACGAACTCAACCCCGATGCCGGCTCCGGCGACGAGGTCGAGGCGATCAAGGCCAACAAGGACAATAAGGGCCCGCAGGCTCCCGACGTCATCGACGTCGGCCTGTCCTTCGGCCCGACCGCCAAGGCGGACGGCCTGCTGATGCCTTACAAGGTGTCGACCTGGGACTCGATCCCGGACAGCGCCAAGGATGCCGATGGAGCCTGGTACGGCGACTATTACGGCGTGCTCGCCTTCGAAGTGAACAAGGATCTGGTCAAGGAAGCTCCGACGGACTGGGCCGACCTGCTGAAGCCGGAATTCGCCAACTCGGTGGCGCTTGCCGGTGATCCGCGCGCTTCGAACCAGGCCATCCAGGCCGTCTACGCCGCCGGCCTTTCCGGTGGTGCGGCAGCTGGTGAAGCCGCGGGCACGGCTGGCCTGGACTTCTTCAAGAAGCTCAACGCCGCCGGCAATTTCGTGCCGGTCATCGGCAAGACGGCGACGCTCGCCCAAGGCCAGACGCCGATCCTCGTAACCTGGGACTACAACGCGCTTTCGGGCCGCGACACGCTGAAGGGCAATCCGCCCGTCGACGTCATCGTGCCGAAGACCGGCGTCGTCGCCGGTGTGTACGTGCAGGCGATCAGCGCCTATGCGCCGCATCCGAACGCCGCCAAGCTGTGGATGGAATATCTCTATTCCGACGAAGGCCAGATCGGCTGGCTGAAGGGCTATTGCCACCCGATCCGCTTCAACGATCTCGCCAAGAACGGCAAGATCCCGGCCGACGTGCTGGCCAAGCTGCCGCCGGCTGAATCATATGCGGCGGCCGTGTTCCCGACGCTGGACGAGCAGGGCAAGGCCAAGG
>NZ_RZSJ01000257.1:0-8069 GCF_003998025.1 Mesorhizobium sp. M8A.F.Ca.ET.021.01.1.1 | reverse complement strand
CTGCTGCTCTTCGTGCCGCTGGCCGCGCTCATCGTCTTCACGCTCGCCCGCACCGGCTTCGGCCGCCTGCTCTACGCCGTCGGCGACAATGAGCGCGCGACGCGTCTGTCGGGCGTGCAATACTGGCAGGTCATAACGGCGCTCTACGTCACCTCAAGCGTGCTCGCCGGCATCACCGGCCTGCTCTATATCGGCCTGATCAAGGCCCCTTCCCTGTCGCTCGCCGAACCGCTGGTGCTGCCTTCGGTGGCCGCCGCCGTCATCGGCGGCACCTCCATCTTCGGCGGCCGCGGCGGCTACACCGGCACCATCATCGGCGCGCTGATCCTCACCGTGCTGACGACGCTCCTGACCATCCTGCAGATGCCGGAGGGGGCTAGAAGGATCTTGTTCGGGTTGATCGTGCTGTTCGTCACGGCGGCCTATTTGCGGATCGTCGAGGAGCGGTGAAAGGATCCCGCGAAGGCCACCGTTTTGGATCATCAAGCAATCCAGTGCCTGCGCACAAGAGATAAGCGGCGAAAGGATCGATTTTGAGAAACTCGCCGCTTCCGTATTTTTGCCAACTATATTAGTCCTTGTTGAAGTGTATTGGCGTGATGCCATTGGATACCACTATTTGTTTTCGGCCAGCGTTCACTTTGAACCATTGATTAACCGCCTATGCTTCATTCTGTGAATCGCATGCACAAGGCATGTGAAACACGAGAGCTTGCTCGATGCGGATCATGCCGGATCTCACCGTTACGACACAGAAGCTGATGTCGGCCAAGAGCGGCTTTGCAGGCGCCAACCAGCCCGCGTTCGCGAAAGCAGGCACGGCGCTGCGGACCGAGCCTCCTGTCATTCGTCCGGGTGCAACAGGTGATGAGGACGACGCCGAATACGATCCGTTCGGCAGCTTTGGCCAGGCCGCTGGGGCGCAGGCGTCTTCACCCATCAGTGCAACGTCCACCACGACGGCACAAGACCGTTATTTGCGCGCGGGCGAAGCCAACTTTGACGAACTCCAAGCGGAGTATACACGCTTCATCGGCTCGATGGTCGAGGCAGACCGCCGACACGAAGATTCCACCGTTGCGCGCAACTTCATCCCCACGGGCGAGACACCGGAAACGGTGATGGCGATGGGAGAACATGACTATATGTGGGCCGTCCAGGACGAGATGGAGGCCGCTGCCGACCGCAGCCCGCAGGCGCAGGCCAACAAGGCGATCAGCAACCAGAGCCTGACCTACGGTGATGCCGGCAGGATGACTTCCGATGCCCTGTTCAGCCTGCAGAAGGCATTGCCAGCTTTGAACAGCGCCTTGGCGAGTGTCACCCCCGAGGCCATTGAAAAGCGCCTGCAAGGCATCGGCGACGACTCGAAACGCCAGCTTCTCGCGCAGCAACTGGCCAGGAACGATATGCTCTTTGCCAAGAGCAACCTGCGCTACGTCGCCAGGATAGTCAAAGGCATCGAGGGTGGCCCCAACAAGGTGACTGGCGACATCCTGCTCAAGAACGACCAAGGCCAGTACCAGCTGGGCGATTTCTCGATTTCGTTCAAGGGGGAGGTGTTGCTGACCTCCAAGGACAAGTTCAAGGCATTCACCGGCTGAGCTTGTCCGAGGCGCCGGCCGTCTTGACGGCAACCAACTGATCGCTGGAACTATGGCCTAACCGGAACAATATCGAAAGAAGTGGAGCTGCCTTCCAACTGCCCGATGGTGGCGCTCGGCGGCCCGATAGCCAAGTTTATCCTCGATATCTAGGACTTCATTGCGACCACGCATGGGGCCTCCTGCAGATCGAGTATCCGGCCGTCCATGACGCGTGCTGTGTCGCGGCGCGCGCCACCCCGAGCGCTTGGAGGGACCGCTTCACTCCGTCCACATCGCCCACCACCGGCTCATCACCCCATCGGAATGGCGAGCGGTCGACGGTGTTATCACCGTCCAGTAAGGGCGGCGTCGTTGCGCACGCAGGCCTCACCAGAAGCCGATGAACGACCTCAATATCGCCGCGGGACCGATCGCCTGCCTGCAGGTCATGCGAAATCCGGCCCGGCCCGTTGCCTCAAGCACGTCGTCGTCGATGTCGCGCAGGATTCTGTGCGCATTGCGCCAGCCGATCCTGGCCAACGCGGCTGCCAGATCCGCCCGCGAGGGGTCAAACAGGCTCTCGTTGGCGGCCGGGTCCCCGGACCGGTCGATGTCATTGCTCGAGACAAGCGCGTGGCGTGGAATTGTCACGTCGGTGCTGGCTTCGAACGGCGTGGACAGATCGAGGAAACGGGAAATGGAACCCAGGCAAAGGGCCGGGGTCGCGACGAGTTGCTCATAGCATACGAAATGCACGGGCGTGCCGGTGCGGCGCAGCGCCTCCATAGCAAAGTAGAACTGGTTCCAGTAGTCGGCGGGTGCGCGGAACCTGTATTCCATCTGCGGCCGCGTGAAATCCTGCCTGATTTCGAAAGGCTGGTTCAGGAACGAACCGAAATGTTTGGCCGGCCTCAAAATGCTGTTGTGCCTGGTGAAACGGAACCAGGACAGGAGCTGAGTGATCGGGTCCTTGCTCATGACAATGATGGGCAAGTCGCCATATTGCAGCGCGCGCCCGTTCATCAGGGCCGGAAAGATCCCATGCTTCCAAAAACCCTGGTCAAAGACGACGGGCACGCCGAGATAGGCCTCGACCAGATGTTTTGCGAGATTCGTGCCCGATTTCGGCGTCCCCATGATGCGGATCCGGGCGACAGTGCCGCCGGCCTGCGTCCGCGATCCACCGGGACCTGGGCTAGTCATCGGCCCTCACAGCGCCAGGCTGCCCTGCTCCGCCGCCTCGGCGTTGGGGTCGCCCGGCGCGGTGGCCCAGGCGAGTTCGACCAGCGTCACCGTGCGCTTTCCCGTGCCATCGAGCTGGCAGACGATGAGGCCCTGCTCCTCGATATAGGTCAGCAGCCGCCGGGCCCGGCGCATGGAGTGCGACCCATAGGCGCGGGCGATCGCGCCATCGCTCGGGCACGGCCAGCCCTCCTTCGCCGCGCGCGCGATCATCATGAACACGCCCTGCATGTCCTCTGGCAGCAGTGAGGCGCGCACCGAAACATCCCGCCACGCGTCATCCTCGGCCATGTCGGACCCCACCCCGGCACGGGCGCGTGTCAGCATGCGGCGAAATTCCTGGAGATCGGGTATGACCGAAGCCAGTCCCTCGATGCGGCAGCGCACGACGAATTCCTGATAGAGGACGCCGATGACGCGAAATCCCGCATCGGGTTCGGCCAGGATGGCGCGCAGGATGCGGTCCATCCGCTCGCGCCGTTCGGCCAGATCCTCGGCGCTGGGCGCGGGCTCGGCCGGTTCGGGCCGAATGTCGCGCGGCGCCGATTTCGCCGCCATCAGCTGCTCCAGCAGATCCGGCGACGCCACCCGGCGCGGCGCGCGCATCGTCTCGGGCGGCGGGGCGGCCAGGATGATCGCGCGGGCGTCCTCGAGAGCGGATTCCGGCATCGCCATCAGCCTGGGCGTGCCGTTGCGCGGGCTGGTGTCGGTCGGGCCGATGCGTAGGCCGAGCGGGCGGCGCGACAGCGCCGGCCCCAGCGCCATGAACTGTCCGCGCTCCAGGTCGCGAAAGGCCTCCGCTTGCCGCCGCTCCATGCCGAGCAGATCGGCGGCGCGCGCCATGTCGATATCGAGGAAGGTGCGGCCCATGAGGAAGTTGGAGGCTTCCGCCGCGACGTTCTTGGCGAGCTTGGCCAGCCGCTGCGTGGCGATGATGCCGGCAAGCCCGCGCTTGCGGCCACGGCACATCAGATTGGTCATGGCGCCGAGCGAGAGTTTTCGCGCTTCGTCGGAAACCTCGCCGGCCACCGCCGGCGCGAACAGCTGCGCCTCGTCGACCACCACCAGCATCGGGTACCAATGGTCGCGCGCGACCTCGAACAGCCCGCCAAGGAAGGCAGCGGCGCGCCGCATCTGGTTCTCGGCGTCGAGCCCTTCGAGGTTGAGCACGGTTGAAACACGGTGGATGCGCGCCCGCTCGCCGGCTGCCTGCAGGCCGCGCTCGGTGTGCTCCTCGGCATCGATCACCAGGTGGCCGTAACGCTCGCCCAGCGAGACGAAGTCACCTTCCGGATCGATGATGGTCTGCTGCACCCAGGGCGCGCTCTGTTCGAGCAGGCGCCGCAACAGATGCGACTTGCCGGAGCCCGAATTGCCCTGCACCAGCAGGCGGGTCGCCAGCAGCTCCTCGAGATCGAGCTTCGCCGGAGCGCCCGCCGTCGTGTGTCCCATCTCGATCGCAACGGTCATGCCAGACTCATCGGCTCCTTCGCAGACGGGCTTATCAACCCGATCGCGGCCCGTCGAGCCGCGCAGGCCAAGCGATTCGCGTTGCGCACAGCCGAGACAATGATGACGTGGCCACGATGGACGGCCGCAAACCGGCGCGCCGCCTGCCGGTTACTGCCTCGGGCCTGTGGATAGTAACCCCCTGTTCACCATGGGCCGGCGTTCCGATTGCGGGCACCAGGCATCCGCCTAACCTGACCCTGCATCGTGCCCCAACGTGATGCACCCAACGCCCCAAATGGCGGCCGGCGTCTTCAAGTTCCTCTGTGTATGCGCCGGTCGTCAGGTCTGTCCGTCACCTCATCGCTTCCTGCCTCGGCACCGGCGGCAAATGCGGTGCGGCCAGTCCCTTGAAGGGATCACGCCAGGCTTCGACGGCTTCGAGCCGGCGATACCAGCGGGCAAGAGCGGGATAATCACCGAGCGGCAGCCCGGCGACGTCGTTGAACGGCAGGAACGTCGCCATGCGGAAGTCGGCATAGGAGACCGAGTTGCCGACCAGCCATTGCCTACCGACAAGCGCTGTCTCCAGGATCGCCGCCGTCGCTTGAAAAAGCTTCAGCCCCTCCTCGACCAACTGATGATCGATTGGGCCCAGCCCGTAGCGCTGCTTGGTGCCGCGCTCGAAATGCACCATGTCGCAGGCCCGCGCGAAATTCTCCTTGCCCCAGCTCAGCCAGCGGATCATGTCGGGCTCATCCTCACCGCCGCGCCAGAAATCCGAACCCATGTCGCGCGACAACCGGCAGGCTATGGCGTCGGCCTCCCACAGGCTGCCGCCCGGCCACGCCAGTATTGGAAGGGAAAGATTGGGATTGAGCGGCCGGAACCGCTCCGCTTGCCCCGGCGCGAACGGCGATGCGAATTCGAAGGTCAGCCTCGCCCCGAGATGACGCGCCACCGCGACCGCCAGGCGCGGATTGGGATTGCGGCTGAAGAACAGTTTTGTTTCCACCCCAGCCGGCATCGCCTCGCCCCTGTCACTCATGAATGCCTCTCCTTGTCCCGGCGACCATCGCCAGATCAAGGACGGATGCGACTGGCGCAATCCGACAAATCATACATCCCACGGGAGCGGGCGGAACGAACAGCCCATCGAAACAGGATGGTCGCGCAAAGTTTGGGTTGACCGTCTCCGATGGCGAGGCGACACTTCATCCCGCAGCAAGGCAGGAGGAAGAACGATGGATGAGCCCGACCGCTGGCGCCACATGTCCAGCGCGCCGAAAGACGGCAGCCGGATCCTCGTTACGGTCCGCCCATCCGAACAGGGGCCAGCGGAAGTCGACCTTGCCTACTGGTCACGCGCTGATCAATTCGGTGAGGAAGGCTGGCGCGCTTCCGATTCCTCGCCTGGCCGCGTCGTCGAATATGCCGAGCCGGAGCTGAAATGCTGGATGCCGATGCCCTCGGCCAATCTCAGCCGAGGCGCCTCGATGCCGGCGCCCTGGGAAGGCGACGACGCCCAGCAGCTGGACGGCTCGGGGATCTAGCGCTCTTCCTCCCCTCTGCGATTGGCGAAATCGCCGAAACCGCCAATCTCCCCCCTCGTGGGGGAGATGTCCGGCAGGACAGAGGGGGGCGCCGTAGAGCGCCAACCTCAATCACAATCGAAACTGCCATGCCTCATACGCCATTGCCGCCGCAGAACCGAGCGAATGCTCGATCGATGCGCAAAGTCATGACCGACGCGGAGTTGAAGCTCTGGAATGAACTTCGCGCGCATCGGCTGATGGGGCTTGGCTTTCGAAGACAATTTCCGATTGCCGGCTATATCGCCGACTTTGCGTGCCCGCAGAAGAAGCTCGTCGTCGAACTCGATGGATCGCAGCATGGTGATGCAGATCTTGCAGTGAACGACACTGTCAGGACGAGGCATCTGGAGCAGGACGGCTGGACCGTGCTCCGGTTTTGGAATGACGATGTCATCCGCGACATCGACAATGTCTGCCACCATATTGTCATCATGGCGGGTTTGGGTGGTATCGAATGAAAGGCTGGCGGGACAGCGCCCCCCTCTGCCCTGCCGGGCATCTCCCCCACGAGGGGGGAGATTGGCAGCTTCGACGCCAGCTTTAAAACAAGAACGCCGCCGTCGCCGGGTTCGGACCGCCGCGGCCGTCGGCCGAATCCATGCCCGCGATCGTCTTCAGGTCCTGCGCGTCCAGTTCGAAATCGAAGACGTCGAAATTGGCGGCGATGCGATCCTGGCGGATCGATTTCGGGATGACGATCAGCCCCTGCTGGAGATGCCAGCGGATCATGGTCTGCGCGGCGGATTTCCCATGCTTCTTGGCAATGCCCGCAATGGTCGGGTCGCCGAGCAGCTTGCCGCTGCCCAGCGGGCTCCAGCTTTCCGTATGGATGTCGTGTTTGGCATGGAATTCCCTGAGCGCACGCTGCTGGAAACGCGGATGCAGTTCCACCTGGTTGACGCTTGGCACCACGCCCGTCTCGCCGATGATGCGCTCCAGATGATCAGGATTGAAATTCGAGACGCCGATCGACTTGATGCGGCCGGCCTGCTTCAACTCGACGAGCGTCTTCCAGGTCTCGACATATTTGTCCTGGCTGGCCACCGGCCAATGGATCAGGAACAGGTCGAGCTGCTCGACGCCGAGCTTCTTCATCGTGTCGTCGAAGGCGCGCAGCGCCGTATCGCGCTGGTGGGCGCCGTTGCGCAGCTTCGAGGTGATGAACAGCTCTGCTGCCGGCACGCCGGCGGCGCGGATCGCCTCGCCGACCCCTTCCTCGTTCTGGTAGCCCTCGGCGGTATCGATCAGCCGGTAGCCGGCCTCGATCGCCCAGCCCACCACTTGCGCGGTGATGTCGTGATCGACCTGCCACACGCCAAGGCCAAGCTGGGGAATGGCGGCGCCGTCGTTCAACGTGATCTGTTGGGGCATGGTCTGGTCCTTTTGCGGGGGGATGGTCCAGCCTATCTAGGCTCGACGCCGCGCAACGGCCAGTCGCCGGGGGAAAATTCGCCGGGGGAAAATTCGTGTCCCTTCACCTCGGCCGGCGCACCGCCCTCACCACGCCGGCGTTTCCGCTGCCGCAGAAGAGGCGGTCGCCGCCATCGGATTCCAGTCCCGAGACGCCCATGCCGGCAGGCATGTCGAGCTTCTCCAGAACCTTGCCCGTTTGCGGGTCGACGCGGCGCAGATCGCTCTCGTCGCCCTCCCAGGTGGCGTGCCACAATTCGCCGTCGACCCAGGTCACCCCTGTGACGAAACGGTTGGATTCGATGGTGCGCAGGATTTTTCCGGTCTCGGGATCGATCTGGTGGATCTTGCGCTCCCGGTGCTGCCCCACCCACAGCGTGCCCTCGGCCCAGGTCAGCCCGGAATCGCCGCCATTGCCGGGTGCCGGAATGGTGGAAAGCACCTCGCCGGTATCGGGATCGATCTTCTGGATGCGGTCCTTGGCGAGCTGGAAAAAATGCCGGCCGTCATAGGCGGTGCCGGCATGCGCCGCGACATCGATCGAACGCAACGCCTGTCCGCTCTCCGGATCGAAGGCATTCAGCCTGTCGCCCGAGGCGAACCAGACGTTCTTGCCGTCAAAGCTCACCCCGGCCACCGTCTTGGCGCCGGGAAAAGGTCCGTATTCCCTCAGGATTTCGGCCGCCGAATGCTTCATGTCTTTGTCCTCGATGGTGGTCGTCATCCCGCTGACGTCTGGGATCATGTTCCAAGGTGGGTCGAGAGTCTGAATATCAATGCACCTTAG
>NZ_RZSJ01000256.1:0-8124 GCF_003998025.1 Mesorhizobium sp. M8A.F.Ca.ET.021.01.1.1 | reverse complement strand
GGCGCCCAACGGAGCGGTCATCAAGCCGTCGGCGGCAACGCCCGAGCTGATGCAGCATCGCGGCAGGGCCGTCGTCTTCGAGAATATCGAGCACTACTACGCCCGCATCGACGATCCGGAACTGGATATCGATGCCTCCTCGGTGATGGTGCTGAAGAACTGCGGGCCGCGCGGCTATCCCGGAATGGCAGAAGTCGGCAACATGCCGCTGCCGGCCAAGCTGCTTAGAGAAGGCGTCTCCGACATGGTGCGCATTTCGGACGCGCGCATGAGCGGCACGGCCTACGGCACGGTGGTGCTGCATGTGGCGCCCGAAGCCGCGGCAGGTGGCACGCTTGCCCTGGTGCGTGACGGCGATCTCATCGAGCTCGACGTTGCCGGCCGTCGTCTCGAGCTTTTGGTGTCGGATGAAGAACTGGCCATCCGCCGCCGCGACTGGAAGCCCCCGACGCCACCGCTGGGCGGCTACCAGAGCCTCTATGTCGAGCGCGTGCTGCAGGCCGACAAGGGCTGCGACTTCGACTTTCTCGTCGGCCGGCGCGATGCCGGCGTCCCCCGGCATTCCCACTAGAGAGGCGCGCGATGACGGATCAGATCGGCAGCTACGCGACCTATCCCAGCCTCAAGGGCCGCAGCGTGTTCATTACCGGTGGCGGAAGCGGCATCGGCGAAAGCCTGGTGCGCCATTTCTGCGCGCAAGGCAGCCGCGTCGCCTTCGCCGATCTGGCCGAGGAGCCTTCGCGGCGCCTGGTCGATGCGATCGTGACCGAGGGGCATGCCGCGCCGCTGTTCATTCCCTGCGACCTGCGCAATGTCGAGCAGCTGCAGGCGGCGACCGTGGAGGCGATGCAGCACAACGGCCCGATCCAGGCGCTTTGCAACAATGCCGGCAATGACGACCGCCACCAGACCAAGGATGTGACGGTGGCGTATTGGGACGACCGCATGGCGGTCAATCTGCGCCACCAGTTCTTCGCGGCCCAGGCAGTGCGCCCGCAGATGAGCGCGCAGGGCGGCGGCTCGATCATCAATTTCGGCTCCATCACCTGGATGGTCGGCGATCCCGATTGCCCCGCCTATGTGACCGCCAAGGCGGCAGTGTACGGCATGACGCGGGCGCTGGCCCGCGAACTCGGCCCCGAGCGCATCCGCGTCAACTGCATGGTGCCTGGCTGGGTGATGACCGAGCGCCAGATGAGCCTGTGGCTGAACCCGGCCGGCGAACGCCAGATCGACGAGAGGCAGTGCCTGCCCGACCGGCTGCAGCCCTCCGACATCGCGCGCATGGCGCTGTTCCTCGCCGCCGACGACAGCCGCATGTGCACGAGCCAGCAGTTCATCGTCGATGCTGGCTGGGTGTGACCGGTACAGCCTCAAAGGAAGAAGGGTATTTCATGCGTCTGGTACAGTACACAACGCCCGATGGCGGCAGGCGGGTCGGCCGGGTTTCCGATGACGGCAACCGCCTGCATCCGCTCGACAAAACCAGCACCGTGCTGGAACTCGCCGAAGCGGCGATTGCCCAGGGTGCATCGATCACGGCGCTGGTCGAGAAGCGGACGGGTGCGGCCACGGTCGACTATGGCGAACTGCTGCGCGATGGCCGCGTGCTCGCTCCCGTCGACCACCCGGAGCCGGCACGCTTCCTGGTCACCGGCACCGGCCTGACCCACACCGGAAGTGCCGCCGCGCGCGACAAGATGCATGTGCTGACCCATGGCGAGGACGCCGAGGAATCGGATTCGCTGAAGATCTTCCGCATGGGCCTGGAAGGCGGCAAGCTCGGCGCCGGCAAGATCGGAATCCAGCCCGAATGGTTCTTCAAGGGTGTCGGCACCTGTGTCGTGCCGCCCGGCGCCGATCTGCCCATGCCGGCTTTCGCACGCGCCGGTGCCGAGGAGGCCGAGATCGTCGGGCTCTACCTCAATGGGCCTGATGGCCGCCCCTATCGCATCGGCTATGCGCTCGGCAATGAATATTCCGACCATGTGACGGAGGCCGAGAACTACCTCTATCTCGCCCATTCGAAACTCCGCTCCTGCTCGATCGGTCCGGAGCTCTTGATCGGCGACCTGCCCGAAGAAGTGCGCGGCCATTCCCGCATCCTGCGCGACGGCGCGGTCATCTGGGAACAGGAATTCCTGTCGGGCGAAGCGCACATGTCGCACTCGATCGCCAATCTCGAACATTTCCATTTCCGCTACCCCATGCACCGCAGGGCGGGCGACCTGCACGCCTATTTCTTCGGGGCGGCGGTGATGAGCTACGCCTCCGGTATCAAGACGGCTTCCGGCGACGAGTATGAAATCCAGGCACAGGCATTCGGCAAGCCGCTGCGCAACCGGATGGTGTCGGTGCCGGACGAGGGACTGGTCGCCGTCACCCAGCTGTGACGGCAAAAGCCCCGGAAATTACGGTCCACCAGAACGACAATGGGAGATTAAAAATGGGACTGAAGAAAGCATTTCTGAGATTAGCGACAATCGGGCTTGGCATCGGCCTGATGACATCGGCGGCGCTGGCCGCGAACCTTCGCGTGCTGGCCTGGGACGGCTATGCCGACCCGGACTGGGTGAAAGACTTCACCGCCGCCACCGGCATCGGCGTCGACGTCGTCTTCATCGGCAGCGATGACGAGATCTGGGCCAAGATCAAAGGCAGCGAAGGGCAGGACTTTGATGTCTTCGCCGTCAACACCGCCCAGTTGCAGCGCTACATCAAGGCTGATCTGGTATCGCCGATCGACATCACGAAACTGCCGAACCAGAAGGACGTGCTGCCGCGCTTCCGCGATCTGTCGCAGGTCAGCGGCGACACCAAGGACGGCAAGGTCTACGGCATTCCGTTCTGCTTCGATTCCATCGGGCTGATCTACGACACGGACAAGGTCAAGCCGGCGCCGACCTCGATGTCGGTGCTGTGGGATCCGGCCTACAAGGGCAAGATCCTCGCCTATGACAATGGCGAGCACAATTTCTCCTTCACCGCGCTGACGCTCGGCTACAAGGATCCGTTCAACCTCAATGCGGAGCAGATGGCGGCGGTCAAGGCCAAGCTGGTCGAACTCAAGCGCAATGTGCTGAGCTTCTACACCACCGCCGACGAGGCGCAGCAGATATACCAGAACAATGACGTCGCCCTGATCTGGGCCAATTACGGCCAGCAGCAGGTCAAGGCGTTGCAGAAGATCGGCGCCCATGTCGCCTACGTCAACCCGAGCGAAGGCGCGCTTGCCTGGCTCGACAACTGGGTGATCTCCAAGGGTGTCCGCGACAATGCGGCGGCCGAGAAGTGGATCGACTTCATGCTGAGCAAGAAGATCGGCGGCGAGCTTTCCGAGCGTACCGGCTTCGGCAACACCGTGGTCGAGTCGAGCAGCGCCGGCGGCAACGACAAGCTGGTCTGGCTCAACAATGTCGAGGATCCGCTCAAGCGTTCGGACATGTGGAATGAGGTCAAGGCGACGCCCTGATCTTTTCCGCGCCTGACCTCGAAGGACCCGGCGGTCCGGACGTTCCGGACCGCCGAAGCGTATGCGAGAATATTCCATGAACCAGAACACCGACCTCTTGACGCTGCGGTCCGTCTCGAAATCCTACGGCACGGTTCCCGTGCTGCACGACATCGACCTGTCGATCCGGGACGGTGAGTTCCTCACCGTTCTTGGACCGTCGGGTTCGGGCAAGACCACGGTCCTGCGGCTGATCGGCGGGCTGGAGCCGCTGACCGCCGGCGAAATCCGGCTGGACGGCCAGGAGATCAGCCGCATGCCGATCAACAAGCGGCCGTTCAACACCGTGTTCCAGGACTATGCGCTGTTCCCGCATATGACCGTCTCCGGTAATGTCGGCTACGGGCTTTCGGTGCGCCATATCAAGCGCAAGGAGATCGCAAGCCGTGTGTCGCAAGCCCTCGAACTTGTGCAGCTCGGACGTTTCGCCGACCGCTTTCCGGCGCAGCTTTCCGGCGGCCAGCGCCAGCGTGTCGCGCTCGCCCGGGCGCTGATCTGCCAGCCGCGCCTGATCCTGCTCGACGAGCCGTTGGCGGCACTCGATCTCGAACTGCGCCGGCAGATGCAGGAATTCCTGAAATCCATCCAGCGCGAGATCAAAACCACCTTCCTGTTCGTCACCCATGACCAGGAAGAAGCGATCGGCATGGCCGATCGGATCTGCGTCATGCAGGCCGGCCATATCCGCCAGCTCGGCACGCCGCATGAGCTCTACTACAAGCCAAATTGCGAGTTCGTGGCGCGCTTCTTCGGCGAGAACAACCTGGTGGCCGGAAAGCTCGGTCCCGTGCAGGGCGAGCAGCGGCCGATCGAGACCGCGCTTGGCCGCCTGGTCTGCTCGGTCAGCGGCCAGCCGCATCTCAAGGCCGCCGCCGACGGCGCCAGCGCCTTCGCGGCGTTCCGTCCCGAAGCCTTGCGTCTTGCTGATGCCAATGATGGCGACAACCGCTTTTCCGGCGTCATCGCCGATCTGGCCTTTGCCGGCTCGTCGACGGTTGCCACGATCATGGCGGGCGCGGACAACGCCGCTCAGCGCCTGCGGTTGCGCATGCCGAGTCGGATCGACGGCAGTATTTTGAAATCAGGCGAGACGGTCTCGCTTTGCTTTGCGCCGCATGAAGGCCATCTGGTGCTGGCATGAGCGGAGCCGGGTCGACACAGGCGGCGGAACGGCGATTGTCGCGGCTGGTGACGGTGCTGGCCTTCGCCTTGCCGGTGATCTTCGTCCTCGTGCCGCTGGCGATCTTCCTCGTCTACAGCTTCTTCAGCGTCGACCAGGGCACGATCGTCCATGCACCGACGCTCGGCAACTATGTCAGGTTCTTCACCGACCCGATCTTTCTGCCGGTGTTCTGGAACACCATCGTGCTGTGCGTGTCGGTGGCGGTGATCTGCATCCTGCTCGCCTATCCCGCCGCCTATTTCCTGACGACGCTGAAAGGACGGTGGCGCTACGCCTTGCTGATGCTGCTCCTGGTGCCGCTGCTGATGAGCTACGTCATCAAGATCTATGCGATCCGCAGCATCCTCGGCCTCAACGGCTTCCTCAACAAGGCGCTCGTGGCGCTCGGCATCCTGGATCAGCCGTCGACGCTTTTTGTCTTCAACATGAACGCTATCCTTTTGACGCTGAGCCTGCTTTTGATCCCCTTCGCCATCCTGCCGATCTTCCTCTCGCTGGAGCGGATTCCGCAGACCTTGCTGCGTGCCTCGGACGATCTGGGCGCCAGCAGCCTGCAGACGTTCCTGCGCATCACCTTGCCGCTCAGCCTGCCCGGCGTCGCCTCGGCGGCGAGTTTCGTCTTCGTGCTGGCGATCGGCGATTTCCTGACGCCGCAGATGGTCGGCGGGATCAGCGGCTTCACCTTCGGCCGCATCCTCTACAGCCAGTTCGGCACCGCCTATAACTGGCCGTTCGGCGCGGCGCTGTCGGTGGCGCTTGCGATCGTGGTGATCGCCGCCATCCTCATCGGTGAACGGTTCGGACGCAGCCGGGGGACGTCGGTATGAGTGCGCTGCCCCGGCCGTCCACCATCTTCCTGGCCGCGATCACGTCACTGGTCGCGGTGCTGCTCTACAGCCCGCTGTTCGTGCCGATCGTGTCGTCGTTCTTCATCGTTTCACATGGCAATGTCGACTGGTCGTCGCCGACCCTTTCGACCTATGTGGCGCTGGCGGGGAACCACGACATCCTGGCCGCCCTGCGCACCACGCTGGTCGTCGGCGTCTGCACCGTAATCCTGTCGGTGGTCAGCGGGACGCTGCTGGCGCTCTACTATCACGGCCGCCGCTCAGGCCGTTCGGTTCTGCAATTCATCATCTTCCTGCCATTCCTGATGCCGCCGATCATCAGCGGCCTGGCGCTGCTGATCTTCTTTCGCGAGATCGGCCTCGAACGCTCGCTGCTGACCGTCGTCATCGGCCACACGGTCTTCGTGCTGGCGATCGTCTATCGCACCGTGCTGATGCGGCTGCAGTCGATGAGCCGCACGCTGGTCGAGGCCTCCTACGATCTCGGTGCCAGCGGCTGGCAGACCTTCTGGCGCGTCATCCTGCCGAACCTGTCGAGCGCCATGGTCGGCGGCGCCATCCTGGCCTTCGCTCTGTCGTTCGACGAGACGATGATCACCATCCTGGTCACCGGCACGCAAAGCACGCTGCCGGTCAGGCTGTGGGCGATGATGCGGCTTGGCTTCTCGCCCGACATCAACGCGCTGGTGGCGCTGATCCTGATGTTCACTGTCCTGCTCTGCGTGCTCGCCGCCCGTTTTCTCATTCCCAGGCAGATGGCGACGGAACGGAATTGAGGTTTAAGCCAGGATGATCATCCGGCAGAAGCAGCCGGGCCGAGATCGAAGACTCGTCCTGGATTGAGGATGTTCTTCGGATCAAGTGCCGACTTCAGCCGCCGCATCGCAGTGATTTCGGCGTCGCTGCGCACCAGATGCAGCCACTGCTTCTTGTCGAGGCCGATGCCATGCTCGGCCGACACGCCGCCTCCGGCCGCCGCCACGCCGCGATAGATGATTCCATAGGCCGCCGCCGGATCCATCGTCAGGACCTGATAGTGCAGGTTGCCGTCGCCGAGATGGCCGAAGACATAGATGTCGGCGCCGGGATCGACGGCATGGATGGCGGCATCCGCTTCCTGCAGGAACGCTCCCATGCGCGCCAGCGGGATGCTGATGTCGACGCCGATCAGGCCCTTGATCGAAAACAGGACGCGGTTGGCGTCTTCGCGCACATCCCACAGCGTGCGGAATTCGCGCGGCGATTGCGAGACGACCACATCGTCAACGACGCCGTCCTCGACCGCCTGCATCAAGACTTCGGCGAAGCGCTCACTGTCGCGATCCGGCTCGCTGCCCTGGATTTCGGCCAGCACATAGACGGGTGAGCCAGCCGGCAGCGGCGCCGGCATGGCCATGCTGGCAACCATGACGTCGTAGAGCGGCGCGAAGTTGACCTCATAGGCGGACAAAAGCGGGCCGAGCTTTTGCCGCAGCAGCGCAAGCAAGGCGATCGCTGCATCGAGCGAAGGCAGCGCGCAGAAGGCGTTCACCTCGGAGGCAGGCTTCGGATGCAACCTGAGCGCGGCGCGGGTGACGACGCCAAGCGTCCCTTCCGCGCCGATGAAGAGCTGGCTTAGATCATAGCCGGAATTGTCCTTGGACAGGCCCTTCAGCGAGGACAGCACACTGCCATCGGCCAGCACCGCTTCCAGCCCCAGCACCTGCGCCCGGTACATGCCATAACGCAGCACGCGGATGCCGCCGGCATTGGTGGCGATGTTGCCGCCGACCGTGGCCGAACCGCGCGCGCCGATATCGACGCCGAACATCAGCCCGGCGTTGTCGGCCGCCTCCTGCACCGCCTGCAGCGTGGCGCCGGCTTCGGCGATAATGCTGGCGGCTTGGATGTCCGTGGCGGCAAGCCCGGTCATCCGCTCCAGCGACAGCACGATCTCGCCCGGCTGCACACGTGTGCCACCGGCCAGTCCGGTGCGCCCGCCCTGGATGACGACCGACTGACCGAGAGCGTTGCAGCCAGCGAGTGCTGCCGCCACACCAACGGTATCGCGCGGACGCAGCACCACTTCGGGCAGCGAGCCAAGCTTGCCGTCGGGATCGTCACGGTAGCGCTGGTCGACATCAGAGCCGGCGAGCACGCCGCCCGCGCCCAGCCGATCGCCAAGCGCGGACAGAAGTCGTTGTGTTTCAGGCGACATCGGGCTCAGGCGCCCGTGTGGCAAAACGCGTCACCCGCATACACCGACCGGACGGCCCGATGGGTACCCTTGTCCAACACGCTCGCATCCTTCAATTGCAGCCGGCCGATCCTATTCGTGATGGCGCGCCGTGCAAGCGATATTGGCCAGGCGATGCCGGCATCAATCGCGAAGAAACGCGGTTGATGCCGGAAGTACTGTCCAGCTCACCGAAGCTTGGCCTGCAGGGCGTTGACATCGTCGGTGGTCATTTCACCGTCGGTGGTCACCTTGCCGTCGACGATCTTCCACAGCCGGAACGGGCCGGTGATGTCGCCGAACTTGTCGAAGGCGACAGGGCCGATGACGCCTTCGTAACGGATCGGCTTGCCATCCTTGATCAGGC
>NZ_RZSJ01000255.1:0-8203 GCF_003998025.1 Mesorhizobium sp. M8A.F.Ca.ET.021.01.1.1 | reverse complement strand
CCAGCAGGCCGTCGCCTGTCTGCATCGGCGCGGACAGAGCGGGGCAGGCGCCACGGCGCGAGAAGGCGTTCATGCCGCGACCCCGGGCGCGTTGGCTTCCGCAATCAGCGCGGCGAGATCGTCGTCGATGGAATTGCGCAAAGGATGCCAGAGGCCGCGGCGGCGCGCCGACAGGAAGCGCTCGGCGATGACTTTGGCGGCGGCGGGATTTTCGCGCAGGATGAAGGCGCGAACGTCCGGATCGCCGAGATAGGCATCGTGCACGGCCTCGATCAGCGCGCCTGAAATGGCATGGGTGGTCTCGGCGAAGCCGACCAGCCGGTCGACCGTTTCGGCGAATTCGGAGGCGCCACGCGGGCCGTGCCGCATTTGGCCTGAGATGAAGCGTGCGTTGACGGCGCGGGCACGCACCACGCGCGACACGGCCTCGCCGACCGATCGCGGTTTCGGTTTTTGCGGGTCCGTGGTGTCGAGCACGATGACGTCGGCGTTCCTGCCGAGTGCGGCCAAGGCGGCCGAAAAGCCGCCGATGAAGGCGACGTCGGCGGAACCTTCGAGGATGTCGCGACCGGGGTCGTCGCCGGTGTGGACCAGAAGATCGGCTTCGGCGATGCGGCCTTCAAACGCTCCGGGCGCCGAGACGCCTTCGCCGCCGGCGCCGCCATAGGCATGCGAGGTGGCGTCGAGATAGGCGCGGCCGATCTCATCGCGCGCGCTCCAGTCGCCTCTCGACAACAGATCCTCGACGCCGGCGCCGTAAGTGCCGGGCGATGTGCCGAAGATGCGCGGGCTGATCTTGCCATCGGCGCGGGTCTTGGCGGCGAGCGGGTTTTCCGAATCGTCCTCGTCGCGCGCGGAAACGGCGTTGGCGGCGGCGTCGATCAGGGCGATCTGGGTCGGGAACATGTCGCGGAACAGGCCTGATATGCGCCAGGTGACGTCGACGCGCGGACGGCCGAGCATAGCTGGCGGCAGCACCTCGATGCCGGTGATGCGGCCGGTGGCAGTGTCCCATTGCGGCCGGCAGCCCATCAGCGCCAGGCCCTGCGCGATCTCCTCGCCGCCGGTGCGCAGCGAGGCCGAGCCCCAGAGGTCGATGACCAGGGAACGCGGCCAGTCGCCATGCGATTGCAGGTAGCCGCGCACCACTTCCTCCGCCGCCGCCTTGCCCAGGTCGTAGGCGGTCGGCGTCGGCATGGTGCGCGGGTCCGAGGTGAACAGGTTGCGGCCAGTGGGCAGCACGTCGGAGCGGCCCCGTGCGGGCGCGCCAGCCGGGCCGGCCTTGACGTGACAGCCATCGAGCGCGGCGAACAGCGCCGACTTCTCGGCTGCCGCGCTTTGGCGGCGCATGGCATCCGGCTCGCCCTCGGGCGCGCGGCCGTAGATATGCAGCCCGTCCTTGATAGCGAAATCCTTGAGATCGCAGAGCCAGGCGTCGATGCGGCGCAGCGCTTCGTCGGGCTCATCGGTTTTGGCGACGCCGGCTTCGGAGGCAAGGCCGGTCTTTTGCGCGGTTTCGACAATCAGCCTGGCGAGACGGTCGCGGCGGCGGCGGTCGAGGCCATCGGCCTGGGCGTATTCATCGACCAGGCGTTCGAACTTGTGCTGGTGCTCGTCGAGACCTGCACCGGCGAGCGGCGGCGGCAGATGGCCAAGGGTGACGGCGGCGATGCGCCGTTTGGCCTGCGCCGCCTCGCCTGGGTTGGAGACGATGAAGGGATAGATGACGGGCAGGGACCCGGTCACGATCTCGGGGAAGCAGTTTTGCGAAAGCGCGACGGTCTTGCCGGGCAGCCATTCCAGCGTGCCGTGGGCGCCGACGTGGATCAAGGCATGGACGCCGAGCGATTTGCGCAACCAGAGGCCGAAGGCGATCAAGGCGTGGTGCGGAGGCAGTGTCGGGTCGTGGTAATCGGCGCGGCGATCGGCGGAACGGCCGCGATCAGGGGCGAGTGCCACGGTGATGTTGCCGAAGGTTGCGGCACGGAAGGGGAAGTTTGCTGAGGCTGGCGCTTGAGCGCCCCCCTCTGTCCTGCCGGACATCTCCCCCACGAGGGGGGAGATTGGCAACTTCGGCGCCCGTTCTTTAACCTTCGAGATTGGCGAAAGCGGAGATGCGGGCACAATCTCCCCCCGTGTGGGGGAGATGTCCGGCAGGACAGAGGGGGGCGCCTCGCGCAAACCTGTCTCCTGATCTGCTCTGCCCCACGCGGCGTCTACCGCGGCAATTGCCGATGTCGGAAGCTCAATAGAAAAGGCACGATAGCCGTCGAACCCCAGCCCGCTGTCGCCCCGCTCCAACAAATCCAGCAATTCACGCGGTGTTTGCGGAATCCCGTCAACGGCATAGCCCTGTTCGCTCAAGTCGTGCAGCATCGCCAGCACACTGGACGGCACATCCAGCCCGACCGCATATCCGGTGCGGCCAGGAGCGCTGGGATAATCGGGAATCAGGATCGCCAGTTTGCGCTCTGCGCGCGATGTCTCCCGCAGGCGGATGAAGGCCGCAACGCGCTTAGCCACCTGCGTCACACGATCCGGTTCCGGCCGGTTGGCCAGCGCACGGTGGCCAAGCGCCGGATCGACATCGCTCTCGCCCTTGAAGGAAATGGCGCCTGCAAGGATGCGGCCGTCGAGTTCGGGCAGCACGACATGCATGGCAAGGTCGGCCGGCGCCAGGCCGCGCTGGTTGTTTTCCCAGACATCGCGGCGGGTGGTGGCGACGATGACCTGGAAGACGGGCACGCCGGCGCGGTCGAACAGGGTTTCAACGCCGGGTTCGGCACCCGAAGCGAAGGCAGTCGCGGTGATGATGGCGGCAGGTTTCAGCGATGCGATGGCATTTTCGACGAACGCCAGGGACACAGGATCCTTGAGGCTGGAAACGAAGATCGGGACCGCTGCCAGTCCCTGGGAGCGCAAGGCCACGGCCAGCGCATCGATCGGGGCAACGTCGGCCGCGAGCAGCATCGAGCGGTAGAAGAGGATAGGGACGATGGGAGCGCCGACATCTGAAAGGTCCGGCTCCTCCGCGACCCCCAATCCAGACTGATAGTAACCGGCCTTCGGCACGCTGACCGGACTGGCGACGGACGTATCCTGTCCAGCCAGCCCCGCCAGTCTCCGCACCAGCGCACTCATATTGGCCGGGCCGCCCTCTCGGAAATAGCCAAGCAGGCCGTCGAGTTCGGCGCGTGGCAGCGTCGAGGCTTCGATCAGCCTGAGATCCTCGTCATGGCTTTCACCCGGAAGCAGCGCCAGTTTGATGCCGCGCTCACGGGCAATCACCGCCAGCTGGTCGCAGCCATAGCGCCACCAGTCGTTGCCGCCGAGGATGCGCACCAGGATGACCTTGGCATGGCGGGCGACGCTGTCGATCCAGAGGTCGACGGACATGGGATGGCGCAGATCGCGCAGTGCCGCAAGCCGCATGGAGGGCAGGCGGTCGGCGTCCGCCTTCCACGCCGCCGCCAGTCCGGCGAGATCGCTGTCGGTGAAGGACAAGGCCACGATATCCGCCGGCGTCTGCCTGAGATCGACAGGCTCGGCGAGGTCGTCAAGCGAAGCGGAGGTCGTGGTGAGGATGTGCATCGCGGTCCGTGTCTGAAATCAGCCGGCGAGGATACGTTCGATCGCCGGACGGTTCAGCCCCTTGAGACCAATGACGACCAGGCGCGAGCGGCGGTCGTCCTCGGCGCTCCAGGCACGGTCATAGTAATGATTGACGCGTGGGCCGACGGCCTGCAGCAGGAGCCGCATCGGCTTGCCGCCGACCTCGACGAAGCCTTTTACACGCAGCACGTTTTCCTGTTCGGCGGCCTCTGCGACACGTTTTGCCAGATCGTCGGGATTGGCGATCGAGGGAATGTCGACGATGAATGTGTCGAAGTCGTCATGCTCGTGGTCGAATGCGCCGTCGTGATGGGACTTGCGGTTCTCGATGTCGTCCTCGACGGCAAGACCAAGCCCGAGCAGCACCGAGGGATCGACCTTGCCATGCGACGTCGGCACGATCTTCACCGCGCGGGCGGAGTGTTCGTTGACGATGGCGTTGGCGCGGGCCGAGTCCTCGGCGTCCATCAGGTCGCTCTTCGACAGGATGATCAGGTCGGCGCAGGCGATCTGGTCCTCGAACACCTCTTCGACCGGATCGTCATGGTCGAGGCTTTCGTCCCCGGCGCGTTGCGCCTGCAGGGCTTCCATGTCGTTGGCGACGCGGCCTTCCGCAAGTGCGGGACCGTCGACCACGGCGATGACGCCATCGACGGTGACGCGGCTTTTCACCGTCGGCCACTGGAACGCCTGGACCAGAGGTTTGGGGAGGGCGAGACCGGAGGTTTCGATCAGGATGTGGTCGACCTTCGGCGTCAGCGACAGGATCTGGTCGAGCGCTGGCACGAAATCGTCGGCGACGGTGCAGCAGATGCAGCCATTGGCCAGTTCGACGATGTTTTCCTCGGGGCAGGTTTCGATACCGCAGCCCTTGAGGATTTCGCCGTCGATGCCGATATCGCCGAATTCGTTGACGATGATGGCAATCCGCTTGCGGCCGGCATTTTCCAGGAGATGGCGGACCAGCGTCGTCTTGCCGGCGCCGAGGAAGCCGGTAACGACGGTGCAGGGAACGCGGGAGAGATTGCCGGCCGAATTTGGAGCGGTCATATCAAGTCCTTCAGCATGTCGAGAGGAGGGATGCGGGCAACGAGGCCGCGCTTGAGGCTATCGGGCCGGCCGCGCCAGGGAATGAGGCCGTCGGTCGAGGTGGCGAAGAGTTTCGCGCCGGCGACGAGATCGGCGCCGCTGGTTGTGGTCAGGTCGCCGAACACATAGCTCCAGCATCCGTCGCGCAGGATCGCGGCGCTCAGCCTGCGCTTGCAATTGCCGAGGCATTCGACCGTGCGGATGCGAATTTGCTCGCCCGGGGCGGCTTGGCGGGGATCTGCAGCCAAAAGTTCGCCGGCCCGGGGATGGGCGTCGGAACCGGTCTCGTCGCGACAGGAGGCGCAGACGATGACAGTGATGCCGGCCAGGGAATCATCCCCGCCGGACGAAATGTCCGTTGTTTCAGCCGAGAAACTGCTGTCGCGATCCAAATCAGGCTCCTTGCCCGGAAAACCCGCCGGGCGATCGGATTCTTGCATTCCAGACGGCAGGTCTCCTGGCTCGCGGGTCATCGCCTTGGGTAGCCGCCTTCCCGGGACAATCCCAGTGGCTTTCGGCCTTGGCTCTTCGCTTACAGTTGCGGGGACAGCCGCGGATTTGGGCTTTTCGGCCCGCACCGCATTCCCTCTTGGCTCCTCCCTTTGCCGAGAGGAGACCGTCTGGATCGGATTTAGGCTCTTGCGGGCAGCGGTGTCAACGCGAGCTTACGACACCGCGATGTCGGACAGCGCCGGGCCGAGGTCGCCGGCAGGCGTCACTTCGATGCGTTCAAGCCCAAGCCAGCCCTGCATCTGCTTCAATTCCTCGAAAAGTTCAGCGGCGGTTTCAGGCGGCGCGCCGGGCTCGGCATAGGCGGCATGGACGCGCAGGACACTGGCCGGCCGGTCGGCTTTGAGGTCGACGCGCGCCACGATCTTGTCGCCAAGCAGGAAGGGCAGGACATAGTAGCCGTATTGGCGCTTCTCGGCCGGGGTGTAGATTTCGATGCGATAGTGAAAATCGAACAGCCGCTCCGAGCGCGAGCGCTCGAAGACGACGGGATCGAACGGCGCCAGCAGGGCGCGGGCCTCGATCTTGCGTGGCAAACGCGCATCCCTGTGAAGGTAAGCTGGCTTGTCCCACCCCTCGACACGGACCGGCAACAACTCGCCGAGTTCGACCAGTTCCTCGAGCCGGCCTTTCATGTCGGCGGGGGAGAGCCGGAAATAGTCGCGCAGGTCGCCTGACATGGCGATGCCGTGGGCGCGGGCGGAAATGCGCAGCAATTCGCGATGTGCATCCTCGGCCGCCGGTACCGGCAGGTCGAGGATCGCTTGCGGCAGCACCCGCTCCGGCAGGTCATAGAAGCGCTCGAAACCGCGCCGGTGCGCCGTGGTGATGCGGCCGGCCCAGAACAGCCATTCGAAGGCGTGCTTGGCGTGGCTCCAACCCCACCAGCCGCCGGAGCCTTTCTGGCCTTCCAGCGCCGAAGCGGCGATCGGGCCACGATCGACGACCTGGCGGTAGATCTCTTCTATATAGGCGGCGTGCTCACGGCCCCATTTGGCCAGCCCCAGATACATTTCACCGCCTTGCTCGGCGCGCTGCATGCGCCAGCGCATCAGCGGGTACGTCTCGACCGGCAGGAATGAGGCCTCGTGCGCCCAATATTCGAACACCGTGCGCTTGCGCGTCACGGCGGCGTTGTCGAGCAAGGCGACGGGATAGGGACCCAGACGCGAATAGAGCGGCATATAGTGGGCACGCACCACCGCACTGACGGAATCGATCTGCAACAGGCCGGTGCGGGACAGAACGCGGGCGAAATGGCGGCGGTCGGGCATGCCGGCGGGGCGGGGATCGAGAAATCCCTGAGCGGCGAGCGCGATGCGCCGGGCGGCGGCTAGCGAGATCTTTTCCTTCATGCAGGCGTCACTCTGAGGGTGCTTTGACAAAGATGTGATGGGTGATTCCAGCCCATGCTAGCAGGGTTTTGGCGGCAACCCTGTCAGGAGAGAAAAGTGGAGTAAAAAGAGAAGGAAATCAAACAGGAGCCTATGAGACCAGTTTCTCCCGGAATGCCGTCCAGCTCGTTGTTTTGAACAAGGTTTGACTTGCTTCGCTGGAAGTGCTGCGCTAACCCTCGCCGCGTTGCAGCATAGGCTCCTTAAAACGGTTCAGCGGTTAAACTGTCACGCTTCCGCATTAAGGTCCGGTGCTGTAATCAACGTGGATTGGCGCCAACGGAAAGCCGCTGCATGAACGCACTCCTCAG
Organism: Mesorhizobium sp. M8A.F.Ca.ET.021.01.1.1; assembly: GCF_003998025.1. Lineage (NCBI taxonomy): Bacteria > Pseudomonadati > Pseudomonadota > Alphaproteobacteria > Hyphomicrobiales > Phyllobacteriaceae > Mesorhizobium > Mesorhizobium sp. M8A.F.Ca.ET.021.01.1.1. The sequence continues at coordinate 1,287 of NZ_RZSJ01000255.1, read as the reverse complement.
TTCGTACCTGCCCATCGTCCTGTTCATCGGCGTGGCGCTGGTGGTCGGCCTGGCGCTGCTGGTCGCACCGTTCCTGGTGGCCTACCGCAACCCCGATCCCGAAAAGCTGTCCGCCTACGAGTGCGGTTTCAACTCGTTCGACGATGCCCGCATGAAGTTCGACATTCGTTTCTACCTGGTGTCGATCCTGTTCATCATCTTCGACCTCGAAGTGGCCTTCCTGTTTCCCTGGGCAGTGTCCTTCTCGAAGATCGGCATGCTCGGCTTCTGGTCGATGATGGTGTTTTTGGCGGTGCTGACCATCGGCTTTGCCTATGAATGGAAAAAAGGAGCGCTGGAATGGGATTGAACGACAGTTCAGGCACCCTCGTCGCGCCAAAGCCCAAGGGCATCATCGATCCCAACACCGGCAGGCCGGTGGGGGAGGACGATCCCTTCTTCCTCGAAATCAACAATGAGCTTGCAGACAAGGGTTTTCTGGTCACCTCGACCGAGGCGCTGATCACCTGGGCGCGCAGCGGCTCGCTGATGTTCATGACCTTCGGCCTGGCGTGCTGCGCGGTCGAGATGATCCACACCTCGATGCCGCGTTACGATTCGGAGCGCTTCGGTGTCGCGCCGCGCGCGTCTCCGCGCCAGTCCGACATCATGATCGTGGCCGGCACGCTGACCAACAAGATGGCGCCGGCGCTGCGCAAGGTCTACGACCAGATGCCGGAGCCGCGCTACGTCATCTCGATGGGCTCCTGCGCCAATGGCGGCGGCTATTACCACTATTCCTATTCGGTGGTGCGCGGCTGCGACCGGGTCGTGCCGGTCGACATCTATGTGCCCGGCTGCCCGCCGAGCGCCGAAGCCCTGCTCTACGGCATTCTTCTGTTGCAGAAGAAGATCCGCCGCACCGGCACGATCGAACGGTAAATCCATGGCCGCATCCCTTAGCGAACTGTCGACCTATCTCGGCGAGAAGCTGCCTGGCCGCTTCAGCGACGCTGTGCTCGCTTATGGCGAGCTTACCGTTCACGTCGAGCCGCAAAACCTGATCGAGGTAATGACCTTCCTGCGCGACGATGCGCGCTGCCAGTTCATTTCGATCATCGATGTCTGCGGCGCCGACTATCCGTCGCGGGCCAAGCGCTTCGACGTCGTCTATCACCTGCTTTCGCCGAAGCAGAATGTCCGCATCCGCATCAAGGTGCAGGCCGACGAGGAGACGATGGTGCCGTCGGTCACCGGCGTCTATCCCGGCGCCGACTGGTTCGAGCGGGAGACCTACGATCTCTATGG
>NZ_RZSJ01000254.1:0-8205 GCF_003998025.1 Mesorhizobium sp. M8A.F.Ca.ET.021.01.1.1 | reverse complement strand
CCGTTGGCGCCGAAGCGCGGCACGACATGAGCCAGCAGCGGCACCAGGTGCTGGTTGGGGCAGGCGTGCATGTAGACGACATGCTCGTTGGCCTCGAAACCCTCATAGGGGCAAGCATACCAGAGCATGCCGCCGGCCTTCTCAAGCACCGGAATCGTTTCCTTGCGGCTCCAGGAGGTGACGCAGCCGACGACATGGCGGGCGTTGCTGGTTTTGAAAATATCCTCGCACAGCGTCGCGTAGCGATCGGCATTGCTTTGCGGATCGCGCTCGACCGGCACCAGCTCGATGCCTGAACTCCTGTCGGCGTTGATGTCGGCGATGGCGCGCATGGCGCCCATCCGGCACGCGTCGGAAACGAGCTGATAGCTGCCCGAGCGGGAATAGAGGATGCCGATTTCGATGCGCCGTTTCAAACAGGACCCCAGAAATGACAATGCCCCGCAGCCAGCGCCGGAAAAGGCGAGGCATACGAGGCATGTTTGCCGCCCGGCGATCAGAGCCGGTATTTAGCCTTAGCGTATTCGGTCCGGCGGGTCAGTCAAGCCCTCAACGCCATCCGCGTCAAACACCGGAGGCCGGCCATCGCCGTTTCCCGCGAAATCCGCTGCCGCTATTTGGCCGCCGGCCTGTGTTGGCGGGCATAGGCCACGCAGGCATCCACGGTGCTGACACACAGCGCGTCGCGCCTGTTTGGCAGATTGTTGTCGCCGGCGTAGGCAACTTCGGCGACGCGGCCGCCGACCATGCGGACCTGCGTGTCGCAATAGCCGCCGGGAGCGACATTGAGGGAGCCACCGAGCGCCGGGACCGGCCCCACCGACAGGGTGGGGACGACGATGCTGAGATTGCCGCGCTGAACGACGCGCTTATAGGTCCAGATCTGGGCGGATCCGCCGGCGTCCGCGGTGGCGGTTGGAAACCCCGCGCACATTCGAACGTCGGCTTCGCTGAGACCGACCATCTCCTTGCGAGCCGCCGCCGCCGTGGGGTCAACCTTGGCGATGCGCGACGTGTCGTCGGGAACGACGCAGGATGACTGGACGACGACGATGAGACCAGAAAGGGCAAGCTTTCGAATACAGGAAAATGTCATACCGATTGTTGAGATCGCGTGGCCCGCCGCCCTCTCTACCTAGGCATGCAGGCCGCCGGATCAACCCGCACACCTTCACGAAAAGGTGGCCATGGCTGCATCGGGGAAGAATGCTGGCTTCAGGCACAATCAATCAGCGTAAGGATCACTGACCCCGCAATTGCCTCCGCCGCCACGCGGCCGGCGCCTCGCCGGTACGCTCGCGGAAGAAGCGGGAGAAATAGGCCGGATCGTCGAAGCCGATTTCGTAGGCGATGTCCTCGACCGTGCGCACGGTGAACAGCAGCAGCCGCTTGGCTTCCAGCAACCGGCGCTCGCCGACCACCCGCTTGACGCCGCTGCCCAGCACCGCATGGGCGGCCTTGTCGAGCAAATGCGGCGTCGTGGCGAGGGCCTCGACGTAGCGGTCGACCGGCCAGTTGTCGCGGAAATGCGCATCGACGAGCCTCCGCAGCCCCCGCGCCAGTGACGTGTCGGAAGAGCCCCGGGCATCCGTCGCCTCAGGAGCGAGCCTCGCTATATGGGAGAGCGCGACAGCGATCAGCGCCGGCAGCACCTTGTCGCTGCCGCCCTGCGCCTCGGCGTATTCGGCGGCGATCATGTCCAGCACCGTTGCCAGCCTTTGCCATGCGGCGTGCTGGGGCAGGGCGTCGGTGAAGACCGGCCGGTCGAGCGGCAGCAGGCTGTGGCCAGCAAGCGTGGCGAGCGCATCGTCGGCGACCGAGACGACGATGGCGTCGGTACCTGGCCCGATCGAAAAACCATGCACGATGGTGCTTGGCACGAAGCTGACGGCCGGCGCCGAAAAGTCCCAGGAGCGATCCTCGATGCGGTAGGTGCCGGAACCGCCGGTCCAGTAGGTGATCTGGCCCATCTGCGGGTGCTTGTGCGCGGCAACCTGGCCAACGTGAATGTTGCTGCGGGCAAGCACCGTCTCGACATGCAGGAAGCCAACATCGAGCGGCCGCACCGGCTCGCCATAAACGAAGAAATCGGGGATGGAATTCTGGCTCATGGCGCCGGAAAAAGTCCAATCGGTTTTGCCGTTCCGTCCATACCCGATCGCCAGCGGAGGCGCTAGGGTTGCGGTACAAAGTGGAGGAGCATCATGCGGTCGGAAGATTTTCGCGCGGACAAAGCGCGCCCGTTCACCGGGGCGGAATATCTGGAGAGCCTGCGCGACGGGCGCGAGGTCTATATCAATGGCGAGCGCGTCTCCGATGTCACCACCCATCCGGCGATGCGCAATTCGGCACGGTCGCTGGCGCGGCTCTACGATGCGCTGCATGACGGCAAGCGGCGAGAGACGCTGACCTCTGCGACCGACACCGGCTCGGGCGGCTACACCCACAAATATTTCCGCGTCGCCAGATCTTCCGGCGAACTCGCTGCCCAGCAGACGGCGATCGCCGAGTGGTCGCGCATGTCCTATGGCTGGATGGGGCGCACGCCCGACTACAAGGCGGCGCTGATGAACACGCTTGGCGCCAATGCCGACTGGTACGGACCGTTCAAGGACAATGCGCTGGCCTGGCACAAACGCGCCCAGGAAGCCGTGCTGTTCATGAACCACGCAATCGTCAACCCGCCGATCGACCGCCACAAACCGGCCGAACAGGTGAAGGACGTCTTCGTCCACATCACTGGGGAAACTGATGCCGGCATCTATGTTTCCGGCGCCAAGGTGGTGGCGACGTCCTCAGCGCTGACGCACTACAATTTCCTGGCGCAGGGCTCGGCGACGGTGACCGAGGATCCGTCGCTGTCGGTGATGTTCATCGTGCCGATGAACGCGCCGGGGATAAAGATGTTCTGCCGCGCCTCCTATGAGCAGACGGCCAACACGGTCGGCGCGCCCTTCGACTATCCCTTGTCGTCGCGCTTCGACGAGAACGACGCCATCCTCGTGCTCGACAATGTCTTCATCCCCTGGGAGGACGTGCTGGTGCTGCGCGACGCGCAAAAGATCCTGTCGTTCCACCCGGCATCCGGCTTCATGCACGGTTACTGCTTCCAGGGCTGCACCCGTTTTGCCGTGAAGCTCGACTTCCTCGCCGGCCTGCTGGCCAAGGCGCTGCGCGCCACCGGCGGCGACGCGTTTCGCGGCAACCAGGCAGCGCTTGGTGAGGTCATTGCGCTCAGGCACATGTTCTGGAGTTTCTCCAATGCCATGGCCCACAACCCGATCCCATGGGCGAACGGCGCGGTGCTGCCCAATCTCGATGCCGCGCTGGCCTACCGCACCTTCATGTCGGAGGCCTATCCGCGTGTCATCGACACGGTGCGCCGTGTGATCGCGTCCGGCCTGATCTATTTGCCGTCGTCGGTGCGCGATTTCAACAATCCCGAGATCGACAAATATCTGGCGCAATATGTGCGCGGCTCCAACGACATGGGCCACATCGAGCGCATCAAGATCATGAAGCTGTTGTGGGACGCGACCGGCACCGAGTTCGGCGGCCGCCACGCGCTCTACGAACTCAACTATGCCGGCGCGCCGGAAGAGGTGCGGCTGCAGGTGCTGAAGGGCGCCGAGCGTGGCGGCCGGCTGAAGGCGATGGAGGAACTGGTCGACACCTGCATGGCCGACTATGACGAGCATGGCTGGACGGGCGACACCTGGTTGCCCCCGACGGCCGGGTGAAGCCGATGGCCGCGCAGATTTCGAAGGCCGATTTCCGCGACGCCATGGCAAGGGTCTGCGCGCCGGTCAACATCATCACCACCGACGGGCCGGCCGGACGTGGCGGCTTCACCGCCACCGCCATGTGCAGCGTCTCCGACGAACCGCCGACGCTGCTGGTGTGCATGAACGGACGGTCGACACAGGCAGCCATGTTCCTCGCCAACCGGCGCTTCTGCGTCAACGTGCTGACGCATGACCACATGCATCTGGCGGGAAAGTTTGCCGGCGCGACCAGGGACATGGCGACCCGTTACGAGGCGGCGCGCTGGCAGACGCTGGCCTCGGGCACGCCGGCACTGTCGGACGCCATCGTCAATTTCGACTGCGAGATCGAGACGGTGCATATCGTCGGCACGCACAATGTCATGATCGGCCGCGTCACCGACGTCAGGCACGGCAGCGGCGGCTCGGCGCTGCTCTACGTCGACCGGAATTATACGCAGCCGACGCGGCTGGGCAGTTTTGGCGGGTGAGGCGAGGCCTTGGGAGCGCGGTACAGGCATTGGAGATCGGCCGCCGCCCTCTCAACCTCGTCATCCCTGGGCGGAGCAGCCGCGAAGCGGCGTCGCGGAGACCCTGGGATCCATTCCGTGACATTAGACGACGAGTGCAGCGGTGCAGAATCTGCACCGTGGGGGCGCTCAGGAGTCCCGGCATGGATCCTAGGGTCTGCGCGACGGAGCTTCGCTCCTGCTTCGCCCTAGGATGACGACACGATGGATGTCGCGGCTAATCGCGAAGGCGTGTTGCTGTCCTGGCGGCGATCATGCGAGCCGCCGCGACGAACCGAAAAGCCTCAGCTCTCGCCGTCGATCAGGCTTTCCAGCAAATCAAGCAGCTGCTCCAGCCTTTCCTGGCCGAAGCGCTTTTCGATGTCGTCGTAGATGATACGGCGCTCGGGCGAGAGCGCATCGATCAGGGCCGAGCCAGCCGGCGCGATGGTCAACACGACGCGGCGGCCGTCGCCTTCCGCCTTGTTGCGGGTGATGAATTTCCGGCCCTCGAGCGCCTTGATGATGCGGGTCAGGCTCGGCGGCAGCACCGAGGCGCGCTCGGCAAGCTCGGTCGCCTCGACCGGGCCGGCCTCGCTCAGCACGCGCAGAACGCGCCATTGCTGCTCGGTCACGTCATGCGCGGCAAGCATGGGGCGAAACCGCGCCATGACGGCTTCGCGGGCGTGAAGCAGTGCCATCGGCAAGGAGCGACGAGTGTTTTCCGGCAGCAAGAAGCAGCGTCCCCATTAGTGCGGTGGTCGGCGAGTCTTGACCCCACATGGACCGACGTCAAACTCCGACCTTTCCATCCCGTATCGTCGCCTCCAGCCCGATGCAAGACTTGACTTTGGGGGCACGTCATGTAATTAACGCGTTAACTACAAAATGCGAGAATCCAGGGAACGAAACGCGGTGCCGCACTTCTCCATCGAGTATTCAGCCAACGTCGATGCCAAGGTCGACATGAATGAATTGTGCGCGTTGGTGGCGCGCACGGTGCTCGACACCGGGCTGTTCGAGACCGGCGCCGTGCGGGTGCGGGCCTTTCGCGCCGACGCCTACGCCATTGCCGATCGCCTGCCGGAAAACGCCTTTATCGATATGTCGTTTCGCATCGGTACCGGCCGCGGCGCCGAGGACAAGAAACGCACCGGCGAGGCCGTGTTCACCGCGGTAAGCCAATACCTGGCAACGCTGTTCGAGACCCCGCATTTCGCCTTGTCGCTGGAGATCAGGGAAATCGACCCGGTGTTGAGCTGGAAGAAGAATGCAATCCACCCGCGGCTGCGCGGCAAGTGACGAAAGACCGACATGTCCGATCTCGAAGGCAATCTGAAAAAGGCGCAAGCCTACCTCGCCCGCTTCAAGCGCGATGGCGTGCTGAACCAGATCGGCGGCGAAGCGGTGCCTGCCGCCGACGGCTCGACCTTCGAGACGTTGTCGCCGGTCGATCTCAAGCCGCTGGCCAAGGTCGCGCGCGGCGGCATCGCCGACATCGACCGCGCGGCAAAAGCGGCGAAGGCGGCATTTCCGGCCTGGGCCGGCATGCCTGGCGAGGCGCGCAAGAAGCTGCTGCACAAAATAGCCGACGCGATCGAGGCGCGCGCCGAGGAGATCGCCTTCGTCGAATGCATGGACACCGGCCAGGCGCTGAAGTTCATGGCCAAGGCCGCACTGCGCGGCGCCGAAAACTTCCGTTTCTTCGCCGACCGCGCGCCGGAAGCGCGTGATGGCGAAACGCTGCGGACGCCTGGCCAGGTCAACATGACGACGCGGGTGCCGATCGGACCGGTCGGCATCATCACGCCGTGGAACACGCCATTCATGCTGTCGACCTGGAAGATCACGCCGGCACTGGCCGCCGGCTGCACGGTGGTTCATAAGCCGGCTGAGTTCTCGCCGCTGACGGCGCGGCTGCTGGTCGAGATCGCCGAGGAGGCCGGCCTGCCGAAGGGGGTGTGGAACCTGGTCAACGGCCTCGGCGAACATGCCGGCAAGGCGCTGACCGAGCACCCCGACATCAAGGCGATCGGTTTCGTCGGCGAAAGCCGCACCGGCTCGATGATCATGAAGCAAGGCGCCGATACGCTGAAGCGCGTGCATTTCGAACTTGGCGGCAAGAACCCGATGATCGTCTTCGCGGATGCGGATCTGGAGCGCGCGGCGGATGCGGCGGTATTCATGATCTACTCGCTCAATGGCGAGCGCTGCACCTCCTCGTCGCGGCTGCTGGTGGAGGCCTCGGTCTATGACCGGTTCACCGATCTGGTGGCGGAGAAGGCCAAGCGCATCGAGATAGGCCATCCGCTCGACCCCAACACCGTGGTCGGGCCACTGATCCATCCGGTGCACGAGGAGAAGGTGCTGTCCTATATCGAAATTGGCAAATCGGAGGGCGCGGTGGTCGCCGCCGGCGGTGGCAAGTTCGCCGGTCCGGGCGGTGGCTGTTATGTCAGCCCGACATTGTTTATCGGCGCGACCAACAGGATGCGCATCGCCCAGGAAGAGATTTTCGGGCCGGTGCTGACCGCGATCGCCTTCAAGGACGAGGCGGAGGCGCTGGCGCTGGCCAACGACACGCAATATGGCCTCACCGGCTATCTCTGGACATCCGACGTGACCCGCGCCTTCCGCTTCACCGATGCGCTGGAGGCCGGCATGATCTGGGTCAATTCGGAGAATGTGCGGCATCTGCCGACGCCGTTCGGTGGCGTCAAGAACTCCGGCATCGGCCGCGACGGCGGCGACCATTCCTTCGACTTCTACATGGAGACGAAGAACGTCGCCTTCGCCACTTCGGCGCACGCAATCCAGAAACTCGGCGGCTGACCGGAGGAAACCAGATGCCCTTGCCCAAGCCCAACCTCTACCCCGCCTTCAACATCGTTCGGCTCAGCCATGTCGAGCTCGCGGTGACCGACCTTGCCCGATCCCGCGCCTTCTATGTCGACACGCTCGGCCTGCAGGTCACCGACGAGACATCGGGCGCCATCTACCTCAGGGCCATGGAGGAGCGCGGCCATCACTGCATCGTGCTGCGCAAGGCAACGACGCCGGAAGCCCGCGACCTCGGCTTCAAGGTTTTTTCCGACGAGGACCTCGACAAGGCAGAGCACTTCTTCAGGGGCAAGGGCCTGCCGGTCGAATGGGTCGAGCGTCCCTACCAGTCGCGTACTTTCCGCACGCGCGACCCGCATGGCATTCCGCTCGAATTCTACGCGACGATGGATCGGTTGCCGCCGATCCACCAGAAATACGCGCTCTACAAGGGCGTGAAGCCGTTGCGCATCGACCATTTCAACTGCTTCTCGCCCAATGTCGACGAGTCCGTCGCCTTCTACAACGAGCTCGGTTTTCGCGTTACCGAATATACGGAAGATGCCTCGAGCGGAAAGCTGTGGGCGGCCTGGACACACCGCAAGGGTGGTGTCCACGACATCGCCTTCACCAACGGCGTCGGGCCGCGCCTGCACCACGTCGCCTTCTGGGTGCCGACGCCGCTCAACATCATCGATCTGCTCGACCTGATGGCGACCACCGGCTACCTGCCGAACATCGAGCGCGGCCCCGGCCGCCACGGCATTTCCAATGCGTTCTTCCTCTATGTCCGTGATCCCGACAATCATCGCATCGAGATCTACTGTTCGGACTACCAGACGGTCGATCCCGACCTCGAGCCGATCAAATGGGATTTGAAGGACCCGCAGCGCCAGACGCTGTGGGGCGCGCCGGCGCCGAAAAGCTGGTTCGAGGAGGGCAGTGTCTTTGCCGGCGCGGAGGTGCGCCAGCCGGATTTGACGGCCTCGCCGATTGTGGCACCGTGATGGGCTATTGGGAGATGTTGGCGTTCCTTCGCGCCCCCCTCTGTCCTGCCGGACATCTCCCCCACTTGGGGGGAGATTGGCTGTCATCCCTGCCTTCGCCAATTT
>NZ_RZSJ01000253.1:0-8230 GCF_003998025.1 Mesorhizobium sp. M8A.F.Ca.ET.021.01.1.1 | reverse complement strand
CGCGGACCCTGTTCAAAACCGAGGTTTCGGCGGTTCGGCTCGAGATCGGCTTTGGCGGCGGTGAACATCTTCTGCATCGCGCGACCGAGGCGCCGACGATCGGCTTCATCGGCGTGGAGCCCTTCGTCAACGGCATGGCCAAGATGATGATGGCGGTGCGGGCAGCGCCGCTGGCCAATCTCAGGGTCTACGACGACGACGCCACCCAGTTGCTTGACTGGCTGCCGCCGTCCTCGCTCGACGGTATCGACCTTCTCTATCCCGACCCCTGGCCTAAGAAGAAGCACTGGAAGCGGCGTTTCGTCAGCCCGGTCAATCTCGACCGTTTCGCGCGCGTCCTGAAGCCGGGCTCAAAATTCCGCTTCGCGTCCGACATCGACACTTATGTGAACTGGACCTTGCTGCATTGCCGGGCGCATGGCGCTTTTGCGTGGCAGGCGGATGAGGCAGCCGACTGGCATCGTCCCTATGAGGGTTGGCCGGGTACACGCTATGAGGCCAAGGCCATTCGCGAGGGGCGCCGGCCGGCCTATCTTACCTTCATCAGGACGTAGGCGCTCCCGACCGTCGACGGCTCCGGCAACTTACCGGGAGCCGAATCGAATGCTCATCGCAGTCAGAAACGGCCGATCCTGTTGAATATGGCCGGGTCCATGCCGAGATTGCGCAGGTCGTCGGCTCGTGGCTTACGCCCGGCTTCCACGGCGCGCGATGCGGCAACGGCGCTGCCGAATGTGGTGAAGAGATCGCCCAAGGCGGAGAATATCCTGCGGTTGCTCATGATCTTGTCCTTCCGCGCGCCAGCGCGCGCCAATTCAATTCATTTGATGGCTAACAAATAAGAGCGCGACGCGGGCTCTCACAGGGGGATTGCCGCATGGCGGCCATGCGCCTGGAACAACCCTGAACCCACAGGCTTTTGTCCGGCCGGGACTGCGGACTTGAAACACCAGCCCGGATCGTTTATATCAGCCTCAAATTCTTGGTCGGTATGACGAAGAGTGGGTCCACCCGGTCCCGCTCTTTTTTATTACCTGCCGATAGGTTCGAAACGAACGACAGGCAATTGATGACTGCAACGGCAAGCGAAGGTGACGACCGCATCATCCGCGAAAGCGGCATCGATGCGCGCATTGCGCTGATCGTCCAGCCGGTGCTGCGCGGCATCGGCTTTCGCCTCGTGCGCGTGCATCTGTCCGGCCAGAACGGACTGACGCTGCAGATCATGGCCGAGCGTGAGGACGGCACCATGACCGTCGAGGATTGCGAAGAGGTCAGCCGCGCGGTGTCGCCGGCGCTCGACGTCGATGATCCGATCGAAAAGGCCTATCATCTCGAAGTTTCTTCGCCCGGAATCGATCGGCCCTTGGTGCGCAAATCGGATTTCGTGACCTGGACCGGTCATCTGGTGAAGATGGAGACTTCGGTCGTCGTCGCCGATCGCAAGCGTTTCAAGGGCAAGATCGCCGAGGCTGGTGAGAACGATGTGCTGATCGAGCGCGACAAGGCGGCCTATGGTGAGGAGCCGACGGTGCGCGTGCCCTACGATGCCATTGCCGATGTCCGGCTGATCCTGACCGACGACCTCATTCGCGAAGCGTTGTCGAAGGACAACAGGGCGCGCAAGGAAGCCAAGAGACGCCGCGGTGAACCGGACGACGATGTGTCCGAGGGTGCGGAACCGGACGTCACGGAAGAACACGAACAGGAAATTTGATTGAGCTGCCGGGCGCAAAGGTCCGGCGAACAGGCTCGGGAGAAAGAACATGGTTGTAAGCGCCAACAGACTTGAACTGCTGCAGATTGCCGATGCGGTCGCGCGTGAAAAGTCGATCGACAAGTCGATCGTCATCGCCGCCATGGCCGATGCGATCCAGAAGGCGGCGCGTTCGCGTTATGGTCAGGAGACCAACATCCGCGCCGACATCAACCCGAACACCGGGGAGATGAAGCTGCAGCGGCTGATGGAAGTGGTCGAGAAGGTCGACGATTACGCCACCCAGATCGCCATTTCCTCCGCCCGCGAGCGCAATCCCGACGCCCAGCTCGGCGATTTCATCGCCGAACAGCTGCCGCCGATGGATTTCGGCCGCATCGCCGCCCAGTCTGCCAAGCAGGTTATCGTGCAGAAGGTGCGCGAGGCCGAGCGTGACCGCCAGTACGACGAGTACAAGGACCGTATCGGCGAGATCGTCAACGGCACCGTCAAGCGCGTCGAATATGGCAACGTCATCGTCGATCTCGGCCGTGGCGAAGCGATCATTCGTCGCGACGAGCTGATTCCGCGTGAAAACTACAAATATGGCGATCGCGTCCGCGCCTATGTCTACGACGTGCGCCGCGAGCAGCGTGGCCCGCAGATCTTCCTGTCGCGCACCCATCCGCAGTTCATGGCCAAGCTCTTCACCATGGAAGTGCCTGAGATCTATGACGGCATCATCGAGATCAAGTCGGTCGCCCGCGACCCGGGCTCGCGCGCCAAGATCGCCGTCATCTCGCGTGATAGCTCGATCGATCCGGTCGGCGCCTGCGTTGGTATGCGCGGCAGCCGCGTCCAGGCCGTCGTCGGCGAATTGCAGGGCGAGAAGATCGACATCATTCCGTGGTCGCCTTCGGCCGCCTCCTTCATCGTCAATGCGCTGCAGCCGGCGGAAGTCGCCAAGGTCGTGCTCGACGAGGATGCGGAGCGCATCGAAGTGGTGGTTCCCGACGATCAGCTGTCGCTGGCCATCGGCCGCCGCGGCCAGAACGTGCGCCTTGCCTCGCAGCTCACTGGCTGGGATATCGACATCCTGACCGAGGCCGAGGAATCCGAGCGCCGTCAGAAGGAATTCGTCGAGCGCTCGGCGCTGTTCATGGAAGCGCTCGATGTCGACGAGATGGTCGGTCAGGTGCTGGCCTCCGAAGGTTTCACCAGCGTCGAGGAAGTCGCCTATGTCGATGCCGGCGAAATCGCCTCCATCGACGGCTTCGATGAGGATACCGCCTCTGAAATCCAGACCCGCGCCCGCGAATATCTGGAGAAGATCGAAGCCGAGCACGACGAGAAGCGCAAGGCGCTGGGCGTTTCGGATGATCTGCGCGAAATTCCAGGCGTCACCACCGCCATGATGGTGACGCTCGGCGAGGACGGCGTGAAGACGATCGAGGATTTCGCCGGCTATGCCGCCGACGACCTCACCGGCTGGAAGGAACGCAAGGACGGCGAGACCAAGGTCTATCCCGGCGTGCTGGCCAACCACGGCGTTTCGCGCGCCGATGCCGAGCAGATGGTTCTGGCCGCTCGCCTCAAGGCCGGCTGGATCACCGAGGACGAGCTTGCGGCCGAAGAAGAAACGGCTGACGAAGCCGTTGGTGCGTGAGGTGAAACCGCATCGCACACAACCCGCCCTTGGACGAGATGAACGATCGCACCTGCATCGTCACCCGAAAACAGGCCGAACCGGATGAACTGATCCGGTTCGTCGTCGGTCCGGATTCGGCCGTCGTTCCCGATCTCAAGCGAAATCTGCCCGGCCGTGGTTGCTGGGTGAGTGCCGACCGCCTACATATCGAGAAGGCGGCGGCCAAGAACCTTTTTGCCCGCGCCTTCAAGGCACAGGTGGTCGTACCGCCCGATCTCGGCGGCATGGTCGACGGGTTGCTCTCCAGATCCGCTCTAGGCATGCTGGGCCTTGCCCGCAAGGCAGGCGCGATTTCGCTGGGTGCCACCAAGGTGGAGAGCGCGGTGCGCGGCGGGCTGGCGCTTTTCGTGCTCCACGCGACCGAGGCATCCGACGACGGCGTACGCAAGATCAGCCAGGCGCGGCGGGCGACCGTCCATATTGGCGGCCCTTCCATCCTTGCCTACAAACTTTTCTCCGAGGCCGAGTTGAGCTTGGCATTGGGGGGTACAAATGTGATACATGCTGCCGTCCTCGCGGGAGACGCGGGTAAGGCGGTCCAGAAGCGCATGGTTGCGCTCGACCGATATCGGGGCGGAACCCCGGACGATCTTGCAATGCTTGCGGCCGTTGCTGACGAAGATGATGCTGCAGAGGATATGGAATGAACGATACGAAATCGGGCGACGACAAGACGTTGAGTGTTACACCGAAGAAGACCTTGACGCTGAAGCGCCCCGGCATGGAACAAGGCACTGTGCGCCAGAACTTCTCGCACGGCCGTACCAAGTCGGTCGTGGTCGAGACCAAGAAGCGCAAGTTCTCGCTGCCCGGCGATAAGCCGGAGCCGGTTGCCGCTCCGGCTGCGCCCGTCTTCACGCCGAAGCCGGCGGTCGTGGCGGCACCTGTCGTGCAGGAAGCGCCCAAGGCGCCGCCTCCGCCGCGGCCTCCGGTCGAGCGCAGCGGCATGGTGCTGAACGAATTGTCGCGCAGCGAAATGGACGCGCGCCGCAGGGCGCTCGAGGGCTCGAAGGTCCGCGAGGTCGAAGACCGTCAGCGCGCGGCCGAAGAGGCCAAGCGCCGCGCCGAGGACGAAGAGCGCCGCAAGCGCGAACGCGAGGACTCCGCGCGCCGCCAGGCCGAGGAAGAGGCACGGCTGCAGACCGAGGCCGAATCGCGCCGTCGCGCCGAGGAAGAGGCTCGCCGCCGCGCACCGCAAGCCGCTGAGTTGGCGACCGCCGACGAGGAGGAAGAGGTCAAGCCCAAGCGGGCGATCGCTGGTGCGCCGGTGCGCCGCCTGGTCACGCCCGAAGTGGCGCGCCCGGCCAAGCCGACCAAGAGCGAGGAAGACCGCCGCCGTGGCAAGCTGACACTGAATTCCGCGTTGTCCGACGAGGATGCGCGGGCCCGTTCGCTGTCGTCGATGCGTCGCCGCCAGGAAAAATTCAAGCGCGCGATGCACAATGAGCCGCGCGAAAAGGTCATGCGCGAAGTGATCCTGCCCGAGACCATCACCATCCAGGAACTGGCGCAGCGCATGTCCGAGCGTGCTGTCGACCTGGTCAAGTACTTCATGAAGCAGGGCCAGATCCTGAAGCCGGGCGACGTCATCGACGCCGACACGGCCGAGCTGGTGGCCACCGAATTCGGCCACACGGTCCGCCGCGTCGCCGAGTCCGACATCGAGGAAGGCCTGTTCAACATCGCCGACCGCCCGGAAGACCTCGTGTCGCGTCCGCCGGTCGTCACCATCATGGGCCACGTCGACCACGGCAAGACGTCGCTGCTCGATGCCATCCGCAACGCCAATGTCGTTTCCGGCGAGGCCGGCGGCATCACCCAGCATATCGGCGCCTATCAGGTCGAGAAGAACGGTCAGAAGATCACCTTCATCGACACGCCCGGCCACGCCGCCTTCACGGCCATGCGCGCCCGTGGCGCCCAGGCGACCGACATCGCCATCCTGGTGGTTGCGGCCGACGACAGCGTCATGCCGCAGACGATCGAATCGATCAGCCATGCCAAGGCGGCCGGCGTTCCGATCATCGTGGCGATCAACAAGATCGACAAGCATGACGCCGATCCGCAGAAAGTGCGCTCGGAACTCTTGCGCCACGAGGTCTTCGTCGAATCGATGGGCGGTGAGGTGCTGGACGTCGAAGTGTCGGCGACCAAGGGCACCAATCTCGACAAGTTGCTCGAAGCGATCCTGCTGCAGGCCGAAATCCTCGACCTCAAGGCCAACCCCGACCGCACCGCCGAAGGTGTCGTCATCGAGGCGCAGCTCGACAAGGGCCGTGGTCCCGTCGCCACCGTGCTGGTGCAGACCGGCACCTTGATGCCGGGCGACATCCTCGTCGCCGGCAACGAATGGGGCCGTGTGCGCGCGCTCGTCAACGATCGCGGCGAGCAGATCAAGGAAGCGCCGCCGGCGATGCCGGTCGAGGTGCTCGGCCTTCAGGGAACCCCGCAGGCCGGCGACCGCTTCGCGGTGGTCAACAACGAGGCCCGCGCCCGCGAGATCACCGAATATCGCCAGCGTCTGGCACGCGAGAAGGCGGTGGCCAGGCATGCCGGCCAGCGTGGCTCGCTCGAACAGATGATGTCGCAGTTGCAGACGAGCGGGCTGAAGGAATTCCCGCTGGTCATCAAGGGCGACGTGCAGGGTTCGATCGAAGCGATCAATGCTGCCCTGGACAAGCTCGGCACCGACGAAGTGCGTGCGCGCATCGTTCATTCCGGCGCCGGCGCCATCACCGAAAGCGACGTCTCGCTGGCGGAAACGTCCGGCGCGGCGATCATCGGCTTCAACGTGCGCGCCAATGTGCAGGCGCGTGCCGCGGCCGCGGCCGCGGGCATCGAGATCCGCTACTACTCGATCATCTACAACCTGGTGGATGATGTGAAGGCGGCTCTGTCGGGCCTGCTGTCGCCGGAGCGTCGCGAGACCTTCATCGGCAATGCCGAGATCCTCGAGATCTTCGACATCACCAAGGTCGGCAAGATCGCCGGCTGCCGTGTCACCGAGGGCAAGGTCGAGCGTGGCGCGGGCGTGCGCCTGATCCGCGACAACGTGGTCATCCACGAAGGCACGCTGAAGACCCTGAAGCGCTTCAAGGACGAGGTTTCGGAAGTCCCGGGCGGCCAGGAATGCGGCATGGCCTTCCAGAACTACGAAGACATGCGCGTCGGCGACATCATCGAGTGCTTCCGCGTCGAGATGGTGACCCGCACACTCTGAGTTCGAGTGGCTTGTCGATATTGGGCGGTGGTCGAAAGACCGCCGCCTCAGTGCTATTGAGAATGACCGTTTGAGACTTGCGGCACGGTCCTATCCCGCGCCTCACGCTTTCAGGATTGAGAAAAATGCCCCGTTCCACAACATCAAGCCCATCCCAGCGCATGCTGCGCGTCGGCGAGCAGGTGCGCCATGCACTCTCCGAAACCTTGCAGCGCGGCGAAATCATCGACCCGTTGATTGAAAATTCGGTCGTTTCGGTCTCGGAAGTGCGCATGTCGCCCGATCTCAAGATCGCCACCGCCTTTGTTTCTCCGCTCGGCGCCAAGGATGCCGACGCGGTGATCGAGGCGCTGAACAAGCATGCCAAGTTCGTGCGCGGCCGTGTCTCCGGCGCGCTCAGGCAGATGAAGTACATGCCGGAATTCCGCTTCCGGCTCGATACCTCCTTCGACAATTTCGCCAGGATCAACGACCTGCTGAAATCGCCCGAAGTGGCGCGCGATCTGGATACCGACGACAACAAGGAAGAAGAATGATGGGGCGTCGCGGCAAGAAGAAGGGCCGGCCGGTTTCCGGCTGGGTGGTGCTGGACAAGCCGGTCGGCATGGGCTCGACCGAAGCCGTCTCCAAGATCAAATGGCTGTTTCAGGCCGAAAAGGCCGGCCATGCCGGCACGCTAGACCCTCTTGCCTCCGGCATGCTGCCGATCGCGCTCGGCGAAGCCACCAAGACCGTGCCCTACGTGCAGGACGGCGCCAAGATCTACCGCTTCGCCGTTGCCTGGGGCGATGAGCGCTCCACCGACGATCTTGAAGGGCCGGTGACGAAGAGCTCCGACCTGCGTCCGGCGGAAGCCGAGGTGCGGGCGCTGCTGCCGAAATACACCGGCGTCATCATGCAGACGCCGCCGCAGTTTTCGGCGATCAAGATTGCGGGCGAGCGCGCCTACGACCTCGCCCGCGAAGGCGAGATGGTCGACATACCGCCGCGTGAGATCGAGATCGGCCGGCTCGATATTGTCGAGCACAAGCCGGACCAGACGATTTTCGAAGTCGAATGCGGTAAGGGCACCTATGTGCGTTCGCTGGCCCGCGACATGGGCCGCGACCTCGGCTGCTTCGGCCATATCAGCGAGCTGCGCCGGGTCGAGGTCGAGCCGTTCACGCCAAAGGACTTCGTCACCATTGCCGAACTCGAGGCCGCCCGCTTCGGCGCCACTGGCGATGAGAATTCGGAAGCGGCCGACGACGCCGAACCGGCAGACGCGGTGGCCAAGCCGGTCGACTTCGGCGCCATCGACACGCTTCTGGTGGACACCTCGGCTGCCCTCGACTGCCTGCCGCAGATCGCCATCAGCGATGACGCGGCGACAAAGATCCGCCTCGGCAATCCTGTCATCATTCGTGGCCGTGACGCACCGGTGGAGGCCGAAGAGGCCTGCGCGACGTCACGCGGCAAGCTGGTCGCCATCGGCGCGATCGAGCAAGGCATGTTCAAGCCCAAGCGGGTCTTTGCCGGGTGATGCCACTCATCTAATGTCGGTGCGACATCGCGGCAGAGGGGCTCCATGGCAAAGGCTGACACGGTCAAGAAGCGCGCGCCGGTG
>NZ_RZSJ01000252.1:0-8253 GCF_003998025.1 Mesorhizobium sp. M8A.F.Ca.ET.021.01.1.1 | reverse complement strand
GGGTCCGCGGATCCGACGGGGCTTCAGCCGTCAGATCGAGCCGATAGGCGCCAAGCCCGCTTTCCAGCGCCGCCGCTTGCTGCGGGCGAACAGGTTTGCCGCGCCGACGGCCGAAGAAGGCTTCGGTCGTGCGGCTTGGCCTGTCCCCGTCACGCATCGATTGGCGCAAGTCCTGCCGCCGCCCTCAGGCCGCGACAGCATCCTTGAGCGCCTTGGCCAGATCGGTCTTTTCCCAGGAGAAAGACCCGTCACGGCCAGCCTTGCGGCCAAAATGGCCGTAAGACGACGTCTTGGCGTAGATCGGCTTGTTGAGATCGAGATGACGGCGAATGCCGGAAGGCGACAGGTCCATCACGGTGCGCAGGGCATCCTCGAGTTTGGCCTCGTCGACCTTGCCGGTGCCGTGCAGGTCGACATAGACCGACAGCGGCTGCGCGACGCCGATGGCGTAGGACAGCTGGATGGTGCAGCGGTCGGCAAGCTTCGCCGCCACGACGTTCTTGGCCAGGTAGCGCGCCGCATAGGCGGCCGACCGGTCGACCTTGGTGGTGTCCTTGCCGGAGAAGGCGCCGCCGCCATGCGGGGCCGCGCCGCCATAGGTGTCGACGATGATCTTGCGGCCCGTCAGGCCGGCATCGCCGTCCGGACCGCCGATGACGAACTTGCCGGTCGGGTTGATGTACCACATGCAGTCGTCAGCGATCTTGAGGTCGCCCAATGCCTCGCGGATATAGGGTTCCACGACCTTGCGGACCTTCTTGGAATCCCAGCTCGAATCGAGATGCTGGGTCGACAGCACGATCTGCGTCGCCTCCGCGGCCTTGCCGTCGACATAGCGAACGGTGACCTGGCTCTTGGCATCGGGGCCAAGCTTGCCGGCCTCGCCATTGTTCTCGTGACGGGCGGCGGCCAGGAGTTCGAGGATCTTGTGGCTGTAGTAGATCGGCGCCGGCATCAGGTCAGGCGTCTCGCGGCAGGCATAGCCGAACATGATGCCCTGGTCGCCGGCACCTTCCTCGCCCTGACGGTCGGCCGCGTTGTCCACGCCCTGGCCGATGTCGGGCGACTGGCCATGCAGCAGGACCTCGATCTTGGCCGTCTTCCAGTGGAAGCCGGCCTGCTCGTAGCCGATCTCGCGGATCGCCTTGCGGGCGACGGATTTGAACTTCGCCGGATTGACGATCGGGTGGCCCGCGGCATCCTTGAGGATGTTGCCGGCCTTGTCCTTCTTCAAGAGCGTCTCGGGGACGCGCACCTCGCCGGCGATGACGACGCGGTTGGTGGTCGCCAGCGTCTCGCAGGCCACACGGACTTTCCACGGGTCCATGCCGGTCTTCTTGGCTTCACGATAGACCAGATCGACAATTTCGTCGGAGATCCGGTCACAGACTTTGTCGGGATGGCCCTCGGCAACGGATTCCGAGGTAAAGAAGTAGTTCTGCCGCGTCACGGGTGTCCCCTCTTGAAAAACGATCGGCAGGCTGCCGATTTTGGCGCGCCACGTGTTAGCGGGGCAAAGCGCTGCTCGTCAAGCGTTGCCGCCGGTCTGGCCTGAATGTCGGAGACGATATCTTGTGCCACCGGCGGCGCACGCCGCCGGTGCGAAGCGCATCGCGGATCAGTCGAGATCGTCCTCGGCGAGCGATTTCACCAGGTCTATGATCCTGCGGCGCACCTTGACGTCGGCGATCTTGACAAAGGCCCGGTTGAGCTGAAGCCCTTCGGGACTGCCGCAGAATTCGACGGCGAAAGCCATCGAGCTATCCTCGGCAAAACCACGGTTGGCCGTCAGCTCCTGGCCCGGCGCATCCTCGAAAAAGAAGGCGACGGGCACGCCGAGTATGGAGGCTATCGCCTGCAGACGGCTGGCGCCGACGCGATTGGTGCCCTTTTCATATTTCTGGATTTGTTGAAACGTGATGCCGAGATTCTCGCCCAGCTTTTCCTGGCTCATTCCGAGCATATTGCGGCGAAGCCGGACCCGGCTTCCAACGTGGATGTCGATGGGATTCGGTTTCTTCTTGTTTTCTTCTGTCATTTTTTCCTCGCCGAATTTTTTCGGCTTTGTGATTTTTTTCCTGCCCAAAGAAAACCGGAGGCGACTGCCCCAACAGAACGATCCACCGGCTTCGAGAAATTTTCAGGCGGTACAGTATGAGTTTCTAATGTGCCAACTGTCAATTCACCCGTAGCCTTTGCCTTACGTTCAACAGCACCCCTCCCAGCGCAAACAGCAACATGATCAGCGTTCCGTTAATGCGCCGCTGACGGGACGAAATCACCGTCTGTTCGGAAACAGGAACCTTCACATCGATGGCCCCGCGCGCGTCGATGGCCAGCGCATCGACGACGCGGCCACGGGGGTCGACAACGGCCGAGATGCCGTTGTTGGCAGCACGCAACAGGGGCAATCCGTTCTCCACCGCGCGAATCTGGGCCTGCCTGAAATGCTGATACGGTCCCGGCGTGTCGCCGAACCATGCATCATTGGTAACGTTCACAATAAGCTGCGCTGACGTTGCGTCAACTGCCACCAGATCGGGAAAGATCACCTCATAACAGATAAATGGCAGGGCACGAATGCCACCCGGCAGCGTGATGGGATGACGCTCGTTGCCAGCCGTGAACGTCATCGGCCCAGCGACGAGCTGTTCGATGCCGAAACGGCCGAGCAGGTCGGCAAAAGGCAGGTACTCGCCGAACGGCACCAGATGAACCTTGTCCACGGCATCGGCGATCTCGCCCTTGTCGTTGATCGCCACGACGGAGTTGTAGTAGCGGCTGTCGGGGCTTGCCGCCGAGCCGCCCTCTTCGCGCACGACGCCAGCGATCAGCATCTGGCCGTCGCCCAGCATGTCGCCCAGCGCCGTCAAGGCATCGGGGCGCTCGGTGAAAAGGAACGGCACCGAGGTTTCCGGCCAGAGAATCAGTTGCGGTCTTTCGTGACCTGGATCCGGCGCCTTGGAAGACAGGCCCAGCAAGGTGGCGAAGATGCGGTCACGCACCGAGGCATCCCACTTTTCCGACAGGTCGACGGCCGGCTGGACGATACGGACATCGAGACTGCGCGCCGCCGGCTTTTCGGGGGCCGCGATCCTGACATAGCCAAAGCCGGCATGGGCGGCGACGAGCAGGACAAACAGGGCGGCGCCCAGCCGAAGATGCCGGCGCGCCGCCAGCAGCGCCGGCAGTGCGAAAAGGAAAACCGCGAGCGCGTTCATGCCGATCATGCCGGTCACCGAGACGCTTTGCATCAAAAGGGGGACCGGCATCGCCGCGTAGCCGATGGCATTCCAGGGAAATCCGGTGAACAGGAAGCCGCGCAGCCACTCCGCCAGCGCAAAACCGAAGGCAAGGGCAGCGATACGGCCGATATCGCTGCTCCACAGGAGGCGGGCGACCATCGTTGCGAAGCCATAGAAAAATGCGAGCGCGAAAGGAATGCCGACCACGGCGAAGGGAAGCGCCCAGGCAAAATCGTCGGCCTCGACCAGCAGCGCCGAGCCGATCCACCAAAGGCCGGCGAGGAAATAACCGAAGCCAAACCACCAGCCGACGGCGAAAGCCGGCCGCAGGCGCCGGACCAGGCTGCCGGAGGCTTCGCCGGTCGCGCCGTCGAGCAGCCAGACCAGCACCGGAAACGAAATGAAACAGGCGGCGAAGAAATCGTAAGGCGCCTGGCCCAGCACCGCCAGCGCTCCGGCGAGAAAGGCCACGAGCGCGCGGCGCCAGCCCCAGAGCAGAATTATCCGGCCGGCAAGGCGCACCATGAATACTTCCGAGTCGCGCGAATCAGGAGCCAAGATTTATCAGGCCGCGGCCTGCACTCCAAACGCCGGCCGCATGACCGACCATGGCTCTACCGGTGCCAACCCTCGATGCGCAAGCCACCCAGGCGCTCGGCCTCCTCACGGGAAACAGAACGGATTGGCTGCGTGAACGTCCAGACATGGCCTTCGGGATCGCGCGCCCGATACTGGCGTTCGCCGTAGAACTGGTCCGCCGGTTCCTGGATTATGGCGGCACCGGCCGCGCGGGCCTGCTCGCAATGCGCATCGAGGCCGTCTTTCAGCCTGATATAGACCGACTGCGTGTTCTTGCCACCGACCGATGCGGGGCTCGCGACATGATCGGCCCATTCAGAATCGACGATGATACAACCATCCCCGAACCGCATCTCGGCATGGATCAGTTTCCCGCCGGTATCGCGGACCACCATGCTGGGCTCGAAGCCGAAGGCCGCTTCGAGCCAATCCAGCGCCGCACGCGGGTCGCGGTAGAACACGCCAGAACCGAGGACCGGATGCTTGAACGGATCCTCGATTGTCATTGCGCGGCAGCTTTTCAGGCCTGTTCGGTGCGCGCCGTGGCGCGCCGGCGGCGCTCGCCCTTCTGGCTCTGCACGATGCGCACGCGCTTGACGCGGCGCGGATCGGCATCGAGCACATGGAACTCGAAGCCAGGGATGGCCTGCACCACCTCGCCACGCGCCGGCACGCGGCCGAGCGTGTTGAAGATCATGCCGCCAATGGTGTCGACATATTCGCCATGTTCCCCCGCGGCGAAATCCTCGCCGATCATCTTGGCGACCTCGTCGATCTCGGCCTTGCCGTCGACGATGAACACGCCGTCGCCGGTCTGGGTGATCATCGGCTCATCGTCGTCGTGCTCGTCCTCGATGTCGCCGACCACCATCTCGACGATGTCCTCGAGCGAGACGAGGCCGTCCGTGCCACCATATTCATCGATGACCAGGGCCATTTGCGTGCGCGTCGTCTGCATGCGGCCCATCAAGTCGGAAGCAAGCATCGACGGCGGCACGAACAGGACCTGGCGGATCAGATTGAGCTCGCCGATGGTGCGCGCGAGGTCGACCTGGGCAAGATCAAGAACCGTGGCGACGGGCGTTTTGCGGCTCGTGCGGCCTTTCCTGACGCGCGCCAGCTTGGTGATATGGGCCAGCACGTCTCGGATATGGACCATGCCGCGCGGGTCGTCGAGCGTCTCGGAATAGACCGGCATGCGGGAATGGCCGGATTGTTCGAACATGCCAAGCAAGTCACCAAGCGTCGTGGCGATCTCGACCGCCTCGATATCGGCGCGCGGAACCATGACGTCCTCGACGCGCACTTCGCGCAGGCGCAGGATGTTGTTGAGCATGGCGCGCTCGCCAGGCGAGAAGGATTCGACATCGCTCGTCGTCTCGGCGAGCGCGCCGGCGATCTCCTCGCGCAGGCTGGTGCCATTGCGTTGCCGGAACAGGCCCAGCACGCGGTTGAACAGGGAGGGACCGGCAGGCGACGGCTCGATGGCGGCGCTGCCAGTGATGGTACTCGGACTTGATCCCTCTTCCGACGTATCGGAAGCCTTGGTCGCACTGCCGGCGTCGGGGCGGGCGGCAGTCTCTGGTTTGTCGTTCATCGTCGTCCGGTCAATTGGTCTTTTTTAGTTACGCGTAGGGATCGGGAATGGCAAGCCTTGCAAGCGCGGCGCGCTCGATGGCTTCCATCTCCTCGGCCTCGGCGTCGGTCTCGTGATCATGGCCCATGAGGTGCAGCAGGCCATGGATGACGAGATGGCAGATATGGTTCTCCAGCGGCTTGTCTTCCAGTGCCGCTTCGCGCGCCACGGTTTCGGCGGCAAGCACGATGTCGCCGAGCATCGGCGGCAGTGGGCCACCATTCACATGCGGAAAAGCCGGGAAAGACAAGACGTTGGTGGGCTTGTCCTTGCCGCGCCAGTCCGCATTCAAGGTACGGATATGGGCATCGTCGGAAAAAACAATGCTGAGTTCGGAATGACCCGTCACACCGGTCTCGGCAAAGGCGGCATCAACCGCGCGATCGACCAGCCGCGTCAGGCTTGCTTCATCGGGCCAGTCGCCCGCTTCAATCGATATGTCGATCTCGACGGGAACCGGAAGGCTCCCGCCGCCGGATGTGTTGTCCTCAGGCATGAGGCCGCATCGTCACATCAATTCTCGGCACCGAGGCCGCGCGCCAGCTTGGCGTCCCGGTCATAGGCCCTGACGATTTCAGCCACCAGCGGATGGCGAACGACGTCGACATCGTTGAAGCGCACGGTTACCGCGCCTGCCACACCGTCGAGGACACGCAAAGCTTCGACCAGGCCCGATTTGGTGCTCGGAGGAAGATCGATCTGGGTCGGATCGCCGGTGACGATCATGCGCGAGTTCTCGCCGAGACGGGTGAGAAACATCTTCATCTGCATCGGCGTGGTGTTCTGCGCCTCGTCGAGGATCACCGCGGCGTGCGCCAGCGTGCGGCCGCGCATGAAGGCAAGCGGCGCGATCTCGATCACTTCGGCCGCAATGGCGCGCTCGACCTTGTCGGCCGGCATCATGTCGTAGAGCGCGTCGTAGAGCGGACGCAGATACGGATCGACCTTCTCCTTCATATCGCCCGGCAGGAAGCCCAGCCGTTCGCCGGCTTCGACTGCCGGCCGCGACAGGATGATGCGCTCGACCATGCCACGCTCGAGCAGCATCGCCGCATGCGCCACCGCCAGGTAGGTCTTGCCGGTGCCGGCCGGACCGATGCCGAACACCAGCTCCGAACGCTCCAGCGCCCGCATATAGGCGTCCTGGTTGAGCGAACGGGCATAGATCGTCTTCTTGCGGGTGGCGATCTGGGCGGCGGAAACCTTGCCCTTGCGCTCCAGTGTCGGCAGCGTGAGCTGGTCGTCGGCGGCGATAGCCATGCGAACGGCACCGTCGACATCGGACTGGCCGATATCGACGCCCTTCTGCAGGATGCCGTACAGATTGTCCAAGGCACGGCGCGCCTGTTCGGCGGCGGACGCCGATCCTTTGATGGTCAGCTGATTGCCGCGCGAACGGATATCGACGCCGAGCTTCTGCTCGAGCCGGGCGAGGTTTTCGTCGAACTGGCCGTAAAGGGCGCTGGCAAGCTTGTTGTTGTCGAAAGTCAGAACGATGTGCGCCATGTCAGAAGCCCCGGATGCCGGTACCGGGGGCAGATTCTTCAGCTCCGCTGCGCTCAACCGTCTCTCCTCATCTGCCGAGACCATCAGGCCAATTCGGCGAACAGGCTGTTGTAGCCCGTCTTCGTGATTCGCACCTTGATAATGTCACCGATTTCGCCGGCCTTTTCATCAACAATAACCGGCTGCAGCCAAGGCGAGCGGCCGACCTTCTGGCCGGCCTGACGGCCGGGCTTCTCGATCAGCGTATCGATGGTGCTGCCGACCAGGCTCGAGCCGAAATCCTGCTGTTGTTTCAGCAGCAATGCCTGCAGGCGCTGCAAGCGCTCGTCCTTGACCGTTTCCGGCACGTGGTCAGGCATGTCGGCCCCCGGCGTGCCGGGACGCGGCGAATATTTGAACGAGAAGGCCGAGGCGTAGCCCACCTGGCGCACCAGTTCCATGGTCGCCTCGAAATCGGCCTCCGTCTCGCCGGGGAAACCGACGATGAA
This sequence comes from Mesorhizobium sp. M8A.F.Ca.ET.021.01.1.1, assembly GCF_003998025.1. NCBI lineage: Bacteria > Pseudomonadati > Pseudomonadota > Alphaproteobacteria > Hyphomicrobiales > Phyllobacteriaceae > Mesorhizobium > Mesorhizobium sp. M8A.F.Ca.ET.021.01.1.1. The sequence goes on along the minus strand of NZ_RZSJ01000252.1, from coordinate 799 downwards.
GTCGCCCGACAGCGCGATATCGGGGCGCGCGGCGCGGATGCGGTCGAGCAGCGCCAGATAATCCTTGGCAGTATGCCTGCGGTTCATCGCCTTCAGAATGCGGTTTGAGCCCGATTGCACCGGCAGATGCAGATAGGGCATCAGCGACGGCAGGTCGCGGTGCGCCGCGATCAATTCGTTGTCCATGTCGCGCGGATGGCTGGTGGTGTAGCGCAACCGCGCCAGGCCGGGGATTTCGGCCAGCCGGAACAGCAGGCGGCCGAGACCCCATTCCGCGCCATTATCGCCCTCGCCATGCCAGGCGTTGACGTTCTGGCCGAGCAGCGTCACCTCGCGCACCCCGGCCTCGGCCAGGCGCTCGGCCTCCGCGACGATCTGCGCCACCGGCCGCGACACTTCCGAGCCTCTCGTATAGGGCACGACGCAGAAGGTGCAGAACTTGTCGCAGCCTTCCTGGACGGTGAGGAAGGCGGTGACGCCGCGCTTGATCAACTCGGCGCGCTTCGGCTGCGGCAGATGTTCGAACTTGTCCTCAATGGCGTATTCGGTCTCGACGATCTTCTCGCCGCCGCGCACCCGCGCCAGCACATCGGGCAGACGGTGATAGGTCTGCGGACCGATGACCAGGTCGACGGCCGGCGACCGGCGGATGATCTCGGCGCCCTCGGCCTGCGCCACGCAGCCGGCGACGCCGATCAGCATCTCGCGGCCGGCACCGGCGCGTTCGGCCTTCATGTCGCGGATGCGGCCGAGTTCGGAATAGACCTTTTCGGCGGCTTTCTCCCTGATGTGGCAGGTG
>NZ_RZSJ01000251.1:0-8272 GCF_003998025.1 Mesorhizobium sp. M8A.F.Ca.ET.021.01.1.1 | reverse complement strand
GCATTCTGCCGGCGCCCCACCGAGAGCGAGAACCAGACGCTGGCGCCGAAATCGTCGCGGCGGCTGGGCGCCTCGTCGCGGTGCGCGAACTTCTCGCCCGCCAGTCTTTCGCGCGAAGGTGTGAACGGCGCGACGTCCATGAGGTCCTCGGGCGCCGAGCGGCTGGAGCGGCACTGGCGCACGAAGGCGGCCGCGACCTGTTCGGCGCCGTGCCTGGCGAGCAGCGCGTCGATGAATGCACGCTCGTCATCCTTCACCGGTTCGTCGAAAGCCGGATCGGCAAGGATGCGCTCGTCGTCGCGCCGCATCACGTCGTCGGCCGAGGGCGGGCTCGCCCATGTCGCCGTCAGCTTGGCGCTTTGCAGCAGCCGCTCGGTGCGCCTGCGGGCGCTGCCCGGCACAATCAGTGCGCTGACGCCCTTGCGCCCGGCACGCCCGGTGCGGCCGCTGCGGTGCAGGAGCGTTTCCGGATTGGTCGGCAGGTCGGCGTGAATCACCAGCTCGAGGTTGGGCAGGTCGATGCCGCGCGCCGCGACATCAGTGGCGATGCAGACCTTGGCGCGGCCGTCGCGCATCGCCTGCAGCGCGTGGCTGCGTTCGTTCTGGCTGAGCTCGCCCGAAAGCGCCACGACCGAAAAATTGCGGTTGTTGAAGCGCGCGGTCAGATGGTTGACGGCGGCGCGCGTGTTGCAGAACACCAGCGCGTTCTTGGCTTCATAGAAGCGCAGAACGTTGATGATGGCGTTCTCGCGGTCGGCCTGGGCGACATTCAGCGCCCGGTACTCGATGTCGAGATGCTGCTTTTCCTCGCCGGCGGCCGAGATGCGTACGGCATCGCGCTGATAGCCCTGGGCGAGCGTGGCGATGGAGCGCGGCACGGTGGCCGAGAACATCAGCGTGCGACGGTCGGCCGGCGCGGCGTCGAGGATGAATTCGAGGTCTTCGCGAAAGCCAAGATCGAGCATCTCGTCGGCCTCGTCGAGAACCACGGCCTTGAGCGTCGACATGTCGAGCGAATTGCGGGTGATGTGGTCGCGCAGCCTGCCGGGCGTACCGACGACGATATGGGCGCCGCGCTCCAGCGCGCGCCGTTCGGTGCGCATGTCCATGCCGCCGACGCAGGACGCCACCGTGGCGCCGGTCGGTTCGTAGAGCCATTCGAGCTCGCGCGTCACCTGCAGCGCCAGCTCGCGCGTCGGCGCCACCGCCAATGCCAGCGGCGCCGCGGCCGGGCCGAAACGTTCCGCGCCGTCGAGCAGCGTCGGCGCCATGGCAAGGCCGAAGGCCACGGTCTTGCCCGAGCCGGTCTGGGCCGACACCAGCGCGTCGGCCTGGCCGAGTTCCAGTACCGCCTTCTGCACCGGCGTCAGGTCGGAATAGCCGCGTTTTTCCAGCGCTTGGGCCAGCGCGGGAACAATACCATCGAAGTTGGACATCTCGTTCTTTCGGAATTCAGGGTTCTGCGCTCATCATGGAGCACATGCCGGGGCTGGCGCCGCGCCAGCCGAACAATCTTGGCCGTTCGTACTTCCTGCCGCCCTTCTTGTACAGGGTGCTGCGTAGCACGGCGATTGGCGAAACCGCTGGCGGGAGCGCCCCTCTCCCCGTCACTATACGGGGAGAGGGTGCCGGCAGGCAGGTGAGGGGCGGCGCGAATGCTGATAGGTAAGGCGAGGAGGCTCACTCCGGACGAGCTATCTGCCAACGTCAGCGCCGCCCCTCATCCTCCCTTCGGGCACCTTCTCCCCGTATAGTGACGGGGAGAAGGAAGGGCGCGCCAATTGACTCTTTATCGAAACCGCGTAAAAGCCCGCTTCGAACGGGATCGTTTTTCGATGCGCGGCCTTTTGATGGCTCATCTTGCATTCGATGCCCCCAGCCTCAATGCGAACCATTGGGCCGGGCGTGTCGGCGCGTCCGCTCGTTCCAGCAAAACCATGGCCAAAAAAACCACCACCAAAACGGTGTGATTCCCTTGGCCTAACCACCCTCTCCCGGGTCCGGCCCGGGGGACGGAACCCGCACTTGGCCGGCGGGTTTTCTCCAAAAACCAAGCGGAGAGGGACAGGAGATTTCTATGAGTTTCAAGGTTGCAGTCGTCGGCGCCACGGGCAATGTGGGCCGGGAAATGCTCAACATACTGGAAGAGCGCGGCTTTCCGGTCAGCGAAGTCGTGGCGCTGGCCTCGCGGCGAAGCATGGGCACGGAAGTGTCGTTCGGTGACCGCACGCTGAAGGTCAGGCCGCTCGACCAGTATGATTTTTCCGACACCGACATCTGTATCATGTCGGCCGGCGGCAACGTCTCCAAGGAATGGTCGCCGAAGATCGGCAAGCAGGGCTGCGTCGTCATCGATAATTCGTCGGCCTTCCGCTACGACCAGGACGTGCCGCTGATCGTGCCGGAAGTGAATCCGGACGCGATCTCGCTGTTCACGCGCAAGAACATCATCGCCAACCCGAACTGCTCGACGGCGCAGCTCGTCGTGGCGCTGAAGCCGCTGCATGACGCCGCCACCATCAAGCGCGTCGTCGTCGCCACCTACCAGTCGGTGTCGGGCGCCGGCAAGGAAGGCATGGACGAACTGTTCACGCAGACACGCGCGGTGTTCGTCGCCGACCAGGTCGACGTCAAGAAGTTCACCAAGCGCATCGCCTTCAATGTCATTCCGCATATCGACGTCTTCCTCGACGACGGTTCCACCAAGGAAGAATGGAAGATGGTCGCCGAGACCAAGAAGATGCTCGACCCCAAGATCAAGCTGACGGCGACCTGCGTGCGCGTGCCGGTGTTCATCGGCCATTCGGAAGCGGTCAACATCGAGTTCGAAAAGCCGATCACCGCCGACGAGGCGCGCGACATCCTGCGCGAGGCGCCGGGCTGCCAGGTCTTGGACAAGCGCGAGGACGGCGGCTACATCACGCCGCTCGAATCGGCCGGCGAGGACGCCACCTTCATCTCGCGCATCCGTGAGGATTCGACCATCGACAACGGCCTGTCGATGTGGATCGTCTCCGACAATCTGCGCAAGGGCGCGGCCCTGAACGCGGTGCAGATCGCCGAGCTGCTGGTCGAGCGCGGCCTGATCCAGCCGAAGAAGAAGGCGGCATAATTTTTCGCTCACGGGCCGCACCGCCGCTGCCGCGGCTGGCCCTCCGCGGGGGCGCCGGACAACCGGCGGCCCGCGGTCGCGGGCTCAGCGTTCGGCCGTTAGCTCCCTTCTCCCCGTCACTATATGGGGAGAAGGTGCCGGCAGGCGGATGAGGGGCGGCGCCGGCCGCGAAATCCGCTTTCGTCGCGGGGCTTGGTATGATTATTAGCGCCAAAATTGCTCTGCGCCCGGCCGTCGCTTCCGATGCAGCCGCCATCGCCAGAATATTGCGGGCGGCGCTCAACTCCTTCGATTGGATGCCGGTCATTCACACCCCGGCCGAGGACCTCGCCTTCGTCCGCGATATCGTGTTGCCCAACCAGCAGGTCACGGTCGCTGAGGACGGCGCCGACATTGTCGGCTTCATCGCCGTCATCGGCGATTGGGTGGAACAGCTCTATCTCGACCCGGCATCGACCGGGCAAGGCATCGGCAGCCGGCTGCTGATGGACGCGACCGCCGCGCTGCCTCAAGTCAAACTCCATTGCTTCCAGGCCAATACCGGCGCCCGGCGGTTCTATGAGCGTCATGGGTTCCAGGCGAAGGCGTTCGGCGATGGCACGACCAACGAGGAAGGGCTGCCGGACATTCTTTATGTCCGCAGGCGCTGATTTCAGGTCGCGCTGTCCTCCGCCAGCCTTAGCAACAATGCCATCGCCTCTTCCGCCCGCTCGGCCGGCACGAACAGATGGTCGTGATAAAAAGCCGAGACCGGATTGACGCCCATGCCGGCGGCGGCGAGGCGCGCGGTGATGGCGGCAAGGAAGCCGACCGCTTCCAGCGAGGAGTGGATGTTCGGTGTGATCATCCGGCAGCGGAACGAGGCCGCCAGCCCCATCGTCTGCGCGGCTTCCTCGGTCACGATCAGGGTCGTGCCTTCGCGCTCGCGAAACACCATCACCGGCTCCAGGCCTTCGGGCCGCGGAACGCCGGGCTCCAGCCTGGCAAAGACATAGGTGCCATCAAGCAATTCCGGCGCCATCGACGCCAACAAAGTCCTCAGATCGGTCTCGCCGGTCATTTTTCTCGCCTGTATCGGGACGGCCGCAGGCTTCTCAATATCCGCAACCAGCACACACCGGTAGTCCGCACACCGTGTGGACGACATGGCGATGTCGTTGGCGGCTGAGCTTGCGCATCTGGCGCATCGCACAATAGAGGATCTGAGGGCCGACGCCGGTCCGTGAAAGGCTCCGAATGATCGTTCGTCCGCGCCCCACCTTCCTGCAGCTGTTCTTCATCATGCGCGGCTCGGTGGTGCCACGCATCCTGCCGCAGATTTTCGGCTTCGCGATCTATTCGGTGATCATCCTCGTCGTGGCGCGCTGGTTCCAGCTCGATCTCGGCGTCTTCAACATCACGCCTTTCGGCTTGGTCGGCGTCACCTTGTCGATCTATCTGTCGTTTCGCAACAACGCCGCCTATGACCGCTGGTGGGAGGCGCGCAAGCTGTGGGGCGCGCTGGTCTTCGAAATCCGCAATCTGGCCCGCGCCACGACCAGCCTCATCCCCGATCGGACCGAGCAACGCGCCCTGCTGATGGAGGCGTTGGCCTTCTGTCATTTCCTGCGCGGCCAGTTGCGCAGGATCGACAGCGTCAAGGACGTCCGTGCCTTCATCGAGGCAGAAGCCGAGACGGCGGCGCGTTTCGCCAATCCGGCGGACGAGATGGTCAGGCGCATGGGCCGCCGTGCCAACGCACAGCGCCAAATTGGCGAGTTCGACACGATTGGTTTCCGCATCCTGGATGAGAGGCTGGCATCAATCACCGCCATCCAGGCCGGCTGCGAGCGGATCGCCGGCACGCCCTTGCCCTTCGCCTACACGCTGCTGGTCCACCGCACGGCCTACATCGTGTGCCTGCTGTTGCCGATCGGCCTGATCTCGACCACCGGCTGGGCGACGCCATTGTTCACCGCGCTGATCGCCTACACCTTCTTCGGCCTCGACGCGCTTTCGGAAGAACTCGAGGATCCGTTCGGCACCGAAGCCAACGACCTCGCGCTCGACGGCCTGTGCCGGGTCTGTGAAATCTCTGTGTTCGAGGCCCTGGGCGAAACGCCGCCAAAGATGCTGCCGGCCGAAAAGTTCTATTTTTCGTAAGGCCGCAGCGTCAAAGAATCCGGACACTTGTCGGACCGACGCCTCACGGCACGTCCTTGGTTCGACCCCGCTGAAAAGGGGCTAACCAACCGGAGGGAAACCAATGAGCATTTCCGAAATCGCGCCCGTCTCATCCGGCGCCTTGTGGACCGGCCGCGTGCTCAGCGGCCTCATCGTCCTGTTCATGATCTTCGACGGCGCCATCAAGCTGCCGCCGCTCGATATCGTCACCCAGACGATGGTGCCGCTCGGCTGGCCGGCCGACGCCAACGTCGCGCGCATGCTGGGTGCTATCGGCCTGGTCTCGACCGCGCTCTACGCACTGCCGCGCACCTCCGTGCTCGGCGCCATCCTGCTCACCGCCTATATGGGCGGCGCCATCGCCACCAATGCGCGTATCGGCAATCCGCTGGTTTCGCACACGCTGTTCGGCGTTTATCTCGGCATCATCCTGTGGGGCGGCCTCTATCTGCGCGATCCCAGGGTGCGCGCTCTGATCCCGCTCAGCCGATAGCAGTTCCGCGCCACCCGCTGCTGGCTGCCGTGGCGATCTTGATTCTCTCGGGATCAAATTAGCCGCCTGAGAGTTAAGCCCTTGGCGGCGAGACGGCGACCCGCATGTGAGAGGAACGACAAATGAAGAAAATCCTGACCATTCTGGTGCTGACGACGGCGCTCGGCGCCTGTTCGCAAACGGAGAAAGGCGCGGCCGTCGGTGGTCTTGGCGGTGCCGCGGTCGGCGCAGCGGTGGCTGGTGACCCGGTGCAGGGCGCAGTCGTCGGCGGCGCTGTCGGCGCGGTGGCCGGGGCGCTGATCGGCCACGCCAGCGAAAGCGGCCAATGCCGGTACCGCGACCGCTACGGTCGCACCTATGTCGATCGCTGCCCGAGCGGCTATTGATCGGCGACAAGTGCAAACAGCAGAACGGCGGGCACAGGCCCGCCGTTCTGTTTCCGCAAGGAATAGGAAGCGATTACTCCGCCGTGGCGGCTTCCGCTTCGGCCGGTGCGGCAGTGGCCGCGGCGACGGCGGCAGCGGCGTCTTCCTGGGCCTTCTTCAGCAGGGCGGCGCGTTCCTGCGCCTTCTTGCCGGGCTCGGCCTTCTTCGGGTTGGAGCGGGCTTCGCGCTTGGCAAGGCCGGCTTCGTCGAGGAAGCGCAGCACGCGGTCGGTCGGCTGGGCGCCGTGCGACAGCCAATGCTTGACGCGGTCGGCGTCGACCTTGATGCGCTCGCCGTCCTTCGGCAGCAGCGGGTTCCACGAGCCGAGCGACTCGATGAACCGGCCGTCGCGCGGCGAACGGGCGTCGGCGACGACGACGTGGTAGTAAGGACGCTTCTTCGAGCCCGCACGGGCCAGTCGGATCTTCAGTGCCATTTTCTTTTCTCCTAAAAGCTCTGATTTCGTTGATTAATCGAGGCTGGTCATCAGCCGGTTTTCGTCACGCCGTTGGCAGCGAGTTTTTTGACCCGCCGCTGCTCGAAGCGGCGATCTGTTCGTGGTGGCGGATCACTTCGCGGACGACGAAGTTGAGGAATTTCTCCGCGAAATCGGGGTCGAGATGCGCGTCATGCGCCAGCTGGCGGAGACGGGCGATCTGCTGCTGCTCGCGCGCCGGGTCGGCTGGCGGCAGGCCATGCTCGGCCTTGAGCACGCCGACCGCCTTGGTGCAGCGGAAGCGCTCGGCCAGCATATGGATGAGGGCTGCATCGATGTTGTCGATCGAGGCGCGGTAGCCGGCCAGGATGATGCGGGCGTCGGCCATGTCCTTTTCTTCGTTCATAGCGTCCTCACTTCTTCTTGCCGAGACCGGGCAGGCCGCCACCGCCGCCAAGGCCGGGAAGCCCCGGAAGTTTCATGCCGCCGGGCAAGCCCGGCAGGCCAGCGCCGCCCGGGGCGGGCAAGCCCTTTGCGCCGCCGAGACCGGCGGCCTGCGCCTGCTTCTGCAAGGCTTCGAGCTGCTTGGGGTCCATCTTCGACAGATCGGGCATGCCGCCGCCCATCATGCCGCCCATGCCACCAGGCATCATGCCGCCGAGGCCCATCTTGGAGGCAAGACCGCCCATCATGCCGCGCATCAAGCCGCCGCCTTTGCCCTTGCCGCCCATCGCCTTCATCATGTCGGCCATGCCGCGATGCATCTTGAGCAGCTTGTTGATCTCGGCGGCATCGGTGCCGGAGCCGGCGGCGATGCGCTTCTTGCGCGAGTGTTTCAGCATGTCGGGATTGGCGCGCTCGGCCTTGGTCATCGAGGAGATGATGGCGAGCTGGCGGCCGAACATCTTGTCGTCGAGACCGGCGGCGGCGATGTTTTCCGCCGCCTTCTCGACGAGCGAGACGATGTCGCCCATGCCCAGGATGCGGTCGGCGATGCGCTTGGGGTGGAATTCCTCCAGCCCGTCCATCTTCTCGCCGGTGCCGATCAGCTTGATCGGCTTGCCGGTGACGGCGCGCATCGAAAGCGCGGCGCCGCCACGGCCGTCGCCGTCCATGCGGGTCAGCACCAGGCCGGTGATGCCGACGCGCTCGTCGAAGCTTTTCGCCAGGTTGACGGCGTCCTGGCCGGTCAGGGAGTCGGCGACCAGCAGGATTTCGTGCGGGCTCGACACCTTCTTGATGTCGGCCATCTCGACCATCAGCGGCTCGTCGATATGGGTGCGGCCGGCGGTGTCGAGGATGACGACGTCATGGCCGCCGAGCTTGGCCGCCTGAACGGCGCGCTTGGCGATATCGACCGGGTTCTGGCCTGATATAACGGGCAGCGTCGCGACCTTGACCTGCTCGCCGAGCTGGCGCAGCTGCTCCTGCGCGGCGGGGCGCCGCGTGTCGAGCGAGGCCATCAGGACCTTCTTGTTCTGCCGCTCGGTCAGGCGCTTGGCGATCTTGGCCGAAGTCGTCGTCTTGCCGGAGCCCTGCAGGCCGACCATCATGACGACGACCGGCGCCGGCGCGTTGAGATCGACGGCGACGCCCTCGGCGCCGAGCATGTCGACCAGCTCGTCATGGACGATCTTGACGAC
>NZ_RZSJ01000250.1:0-8338 GCF_003998025.1 Mesorhizobium sp. M8A.F.Ca.ET.021.01.1.1 | reverse complement strand
CATGTGCGCTTGCCGGCGCCGACACGCACCGGCAAGCGCACATGGGTCTGGCCACCTGCCTGCAGGTTTTGCAGCTCGACCGGCTTTTCCAGCTCGGCGCCATCGGCGATGTCGACGAAAAAGCCGTCGGCGACGAAGGCGGTGTTCAGCGCACCAATGGCATCGTCACTGCCATAGGGGTCAAGCCCCGGCGCGATGCTGCCGTCGGTCAGCTTTTCGGACAGACGCTGGACGCTGACACCCTCGACGTCCGGCGCCTTGGCGCTCGACACGCCGTTCAACAGAGCGAGAACCGTCGAACCGTCGACGATTGGCGCGATGGCTTTCGCGGCGGCTGCCGGATCGAAGTCCGGCACCGCATTCAAAAGCCGGCGCAAATCGGTGTAATGCCAGGATTCGATGCGCCGCGTCGGCAGGCCGTGCTTGATCGCTTCGATGGCGTCGTCGCGCTTCAGCATCACCGCGCCGTCGCCCGGCAGCAGCGACAGCCGGTCGCCGAAGGCGTCGATCAACGCTGTCTCGGCCGGTGTCCGCTGCGGTTGTGTGTGCATATTCATCAGTCTCGCCTGTCTTTTGGAACAAAATGACTTGGCATCTCAAGCGGCTTCGCCGATCACACCGGCATAGCCATTGGCCTCGAGGTCGAGCGCCAGCGACTTGTCGCCCGACTTGATGACCTGGCCCCTGTAGAGCACGTGCACGCTGTCCGGCACGATGTGTTCGAGCAGGCGCTGGTAATGGGTGATGACCAGGAAAGCCCGGTCCGGCGAACGCAGCGCGTTGACGCCATCCGAGACAATCTTCAGCGCGTCGATGTCGAGGCCGGAATCGGTCTCGTCGAGCACGCAGAGTTTCGGCTCCAGGAGCTTCATCTGCAGGATTTCGGCGCGCTTCTTCTCGCCGCCGGAGAAACCGACATTGAGCGGCCGCTTCAGCATCGCCATGTCCATGCTGAGCGATGCGGCGGCTTCCTTCACGCGCTTCAGGAATTCCGGGATTTTCAGCGGTTCCTCGCCACGCGCCTTGCGCTGCTCGTTCATCGCCACTTTCAGGAATTCCATGGTGGCGACGCCCGGTATCTCCATCGGATACTGGAAGGCGAGGAAGATGCCTGACGTGGCGCGCTCGGCCGGATCCATTTCGAGGATCGACTGGCCGTTGTAGAGGATGTCGCCCTCGGTCACCTCATAGTCCTCGCGGCCGGCGAGGATATAGGACAGGGTCGATTTGCCCGAGCCGTTCGGCCCCATGATGGCGGCAACCTCGCCGGCTTTCACCGTCAGGTTCAAGCCACGGATGATTTCGGTGCCGTCATCGACGATGCGGGCATGCAGGTTCTTGATCTCAAGCATTTTCGTTTCCTGAATATTTGTCTGGGCCGGTCAGCCCACCGAGCCTTCCAGCGAGATGCCGATCAGCTTCTGCGCTTCGACCGCGAATTCCATCGGCAGCTGCTGGATGACGTCCTTGACGAAGCCGTTGACGATCAGTGCGATCGCCTCTTCCTCTGGGATGCCGCGTTGCATGACGTAGAACTTCTGGTCCTCGGAGATCTTCGAGGTCGTCGCTTCGTGCTCGAACTGCGCGGTCGAGTTCTTGGCTTCCATGTAGGGCACGGTGTGCGCGCCGCACTGGTCGCCGATCAGCAGCGAGTCGCAGTTGGTGAAGTTGCGGGCGTTGGTCGCCTTGCGGTGCGCCGAGACCTGGCCGCGATAGGTGTTCTGCGAGAAGCCGGCGGCGATGCCCTTGGAGATGATGCGGCTCGACGTGTTCTTGCCGAGATGGATCATCTTGGTACCGCTATCGACCTGCTGGTAGCCGTTCGAGACGGCGATCGAATAGAACTCGCCCGAGGAATCGTCACCGCGCAGGATGCAGCTCGGGTATTTCCAGGTGATCGCCGAGCCCGTCTCGACCTGCGTCCACGAAATCTTCGAACGGTCGCCACGGCAGTCGCCGCGCTTGGTGACGAAGTTGTAGATGCCGCCCTTGCCTTCGGCATCGCCGGGGTACCAGTTCTGCACCGTCGAATATTTGATCTCGGCATCGTCGAGCGCGACCAGTTCGACCACTGCGGCGTGAAGCTGGTTCTCGTCGCGCTGCGGCGCCGTGCAGCCCTCGAGATAGGAAACGTAAGCCCCCTCCTCGGCGATGATCAGCGTGCGCTCGAACTGGCCGGTGTTCTTCTCGTTCATGCGGAAATAGGTCGACAGCTCCATCGGGCAGCGCACGCCCTTGGGCACGAAGACGAACGAACCGTCGGTGAAGACGGCCGAATTCAGCGTGGCGTAGAAATTGTCGGAGGTCGGCACGACCGAACCGAGATATTTCTGCACCAGCTCCGGATGTTCGCGGATCGCTTCCGAGATCGAGCAGAAGATGACGCCGGCCTGCGCCAGTTCCTTCTTGAAGGTGGTGACGACGGAGACGGAATCGAACACGGCGTCGACGGCGACGCGGCCTGATTTGTAGACGTTGTCGCTGACTTCCTCGAGGTCCGAGGCGTCGGTCTTCTGCACGCCGGCGAGGATTTCCTGCTCCTTCAACGGAATGCCGAGTTTCTCGTAAACCTTCAATATCTCGGGATCGACGTCGCTGAGCGAAGTCGGTCCTGGCGTGCTCTTGGGCGCCGCGTAATAGTAGATGTCCTGGAAATCGATCTTGGGATAGTCGACGCGCGCCCAGGTCGGCTCTTCCAGCGTCAGCCAGCGGCGATAGGCTTCGAGGCGCCATTCCAGCATCCAGGACGGCTCGTCCTTCTTGGCCGAAATGAAACGGATGATGTCTTCGCTCAGGCCCTTGGGAGCCTTGTCGACGGCGATCTCGGTCTGGAATCCGTATTTGTATTGGTCGACGTCGATCTTTCGGACCCGATCGATCGTGTCCTGCACAGCAGGCATATGCGTTCTCCATCCACGCCGGGGTCAAGGCCCGACAGTTTTCAAACTATGGCACCACCAAATGAACGCCCGAGCAGCGTCCGCGGCAGCGTAAGTTCCATATAGTGCGCCTCGACCGGAAATTCACCCGGCCAATATGAAACGCACGGCTCTACCAGGCCGAAGCCCAAATCCGTTTTTCTCAAGCATCGGATTCCGATGCTCCAACCGCTACGCGGCCTTCTCTCTGCCCGCCCTCCGCGCGGCGATGCCTGCCAGCGCGGCGCGGAACAGTTCGATGTCCTCGGCGCCGGTCTCTGCACCGACCGATACGCGCAGGGCGCCAAGGCTGTCACCGTGCCCCATGGCCTTGAGCACATGGCTCGGTCCGACCTTGCCCGACGAGCAGGCGGAGCCGGCGGAAAGCGCCACGCCCGCCAGATCGAAGGCGATCTGGGCGGTTTCGGCTTTGACCCCGGGAATAGCGAAGAATGTCGTGTTGGCAAGCCTTGGTGCACCGGCTCCGAAGATTTCGACGTCCGGCACCAGGGTCTTGATGATGGTTTCAACCTCGTCGCGACGCTGACGCACGGCACCGATGGTGTTCAGCCGGGCCAGGGTTTCCCGCGCAGCGGCGCCAAAACCGACGATGCCAGGCAGGTTTTCGGTGCCGCCACGGTGGCTCTTTTCCTGGCCGCCACCATTGATCAGCGGCCTCGGCATCATCAGGTCGGCAGCGGCAACGAAGGCGCCAGCGCCCTTGGGGCCGCCGAGCTTGTGCGAGGACAGAATCACATAGTCGGCATATCCAGCCGACATATCGATGGAAACGCGGCCCGCGGCCTGGACCGCGTCGACGACAAGAATGCCGCCCGCCGCCCTGACGATCTCCGCGATGCGATCGGTCGGCTGGATGACGCCAGTTTCGTTGTTGGCGGCGTGGATCGCGACCAAGGGCAAGCCATCGGCCTTGTCGTGACCGGCCAACGCCGCCATCAAGGCGTCGAGATTGACGATGCCATCGGCGCCGACACCGATCCGCGTCACCAGGTCTGCCGGGAAGCGTCCACCATTCAGCAGGCACGGATGGTCGGCCTCGCACACGTAGAGCCGGCTCATGCGAATGGCGCCGCGCCCCATCTGCCAGTCCGGCCTCAGAAGCGTCGATGCGGCCTCGGTCGCGCCCGAAGTGAAGACGACATGTTCGGCCTTGCCGTTGACCAGCGCCGCCACGTCGCGCCTGGCATTGTCGATCAGCCTGCGCGCGGCGCGCCCTTCGGCATGGACCGACGAGGGATTGGCCGCATCAAACGCCGCGACCATGGCCTCGCGCGCCGCAGAAAGCAGCGGCGCACTGGCATTATAGTCGAGATAAGCGCGTATCGCGGCCATTTTCGTCCAGTTCTTCCCGTCAGAAGCCATTCCGCCGACGTATGGCGTTATTTCCTTGAAATTCCAAGGCAAGCCGTCCTATTTACGCGGCTTGCGGCGAGGCGATCGGGCGATTGCGTTTCGGCCACCCAGTTTTGAACAATTCTAAACTAGCTTCTAGGAAGACGCTCGCCCTGCGTCAAGGTCTGTGGAAGCGGAGCCAGAGGAAGAGTGTTCCGGGCGCCGCGCACTTGTATATGTCACGTGGAGTATTTCATGCCTGAGGTCATTTTCACCGGTCCTGCCGGCCGTCTGGAGGGACGCTACCAGCCCTCGAAGGAAAAGAGCGCGCCGATTGCCATCGTGTTGCATCCGCATCCGCAGTTCGGCGGCACGATGAACAACAAGATCGTCTATGACCTCTTCTACATGTTCCAGAGGCGTGACTTCACCACGCTGCGCTTCAATTTCCGCGGCATCGGCCGCAGCCAGGGCGAATTCGACCATGGCACCGGCGAGTTGTCGGACGCAGCGGCGGCGTTGGACTGGGTGCAGTCGCTGCATCCGGATTCCAAGAGCTGCTGGGTGGCCGGCTACTCCTTCGGATCCTGGATCGGCATGCAGCTCCTGATGCGCCGGCCCGAGATCGAAGGCTTCATCTCGATCGCGCCGCAGCCCAACACCTATGATTTCTCGTTCCTGGCGCCCTGCCCGTCCTCGGGCCTGATCATCCATGGCGATGCCGACAAGGTGGCGCCGCCGAAGGACGTGCAAGGCCTGGTCGACAAGCTGCACACGCAAAAGGGCATCACCATCACGCAGAAGACCCTGCCCGGCGCCAACCATTTCTTCGCCAACGACGCCGATGTGCTGATCGAGGAATGCGCCGACTATCTCGATCGCCGGCTAGCCGGTGAATTGTCCGATCCGCGACCGAAGCGGCTGAGGTAAGACATCGGGCGATCCGTATTCGCCGGGCTAAGGGCGGGCGGGCAATGCCCGCCTCCTCTGCGTAAGGCTGCCGCGGCGTGGTTTATCCGGCACCGACCTATTTTTCCGGGGCGACCAGCCGGAACGATGCCTTGCGGACCGGCAATCCTGAAGGTGCTGGCCGGAAGATGAAGCCGAGCCTGGCAAAGACCAGTCCGCACGCCAGCGCGAAGGCGCAGCCGAGGCCGAAGCCGGCAACGGTGTCGCTCGGATAGTGCGCGCCGACGAAGACCCTGGTCGAGGCGATGCAGGCCGTGACCACCAAAGCGATGTACCAACGCCGCGGAAACAGAAGCAGCAGGATACCGAACACGGCGCCCATCGTCGTGGCATGGCCGGAGGGAAAGCCGGCAAAGCGCGCATCGAAGGCAAAAGGGTGCAGCGCAAGGACGCCAAAATCCTGGAAGTAGAGCGGGCGGGCCCTGCCAATGGCATATTTCAGGACATTGACGGTGAGGCCGGACAGGCCAACCGCGCTCAGCACCAGGAAAGCCAGACAGGTCCAACTGTAGACCAGCATCAGCGCGCGCCGCGAAAGGCTTCGCCAATCCGTCAGGTTGGCCGCGACAAGCAGAAGCGCGGACGGAATAAGATACCAGCCGCCCAGCCCGAACTGCGTGAAGAACTCGGCAAGCCTGGCCACATCGGGCGACCATTGACCATGCGCCACCCCCGCCGGCGTATCGAGACGAACAAAGGCTGCTGCCGTCAGAAAGACCCAGACCAGGCCCCACGCCCACCATGAGATGTTGGGATAGCGAGCGGGGCGAACGGCAAGGCGCCGTCTTGCGAGTTGCAGGGTGTCGCGAAAATTGCCGAGGGATCGGCGTCCTATCCCGAGGAGCGAGCTGGAAACGGGTGGGCGCGATTTCACGAGCATTGGGAACACGACGCCATCATCGAAGTCATTGGCTCACACGATAAAGACCGAGCGACAGTTTGTCTCCCGATGAGTAGTTGAGGCCGTCGACTTCGGCGACGCGGTTGGCCGACTTGCCTTGCACGGACAGCATGCCATTCAATTTCTGTTCGTCACCGATCGGCACCAGGCCCAAGGAGCAAGCAGGATCGGCGAGCAGATGCTCCGCCACGCCACCGACATCGGTCAGCACCGTCTTCGTGCCGACCAGGAATACCAGGCTAGGCTCCTGATAGCGCGCCGAGGCCAGCACGGTCGTGTCGCAAGGTTTGTTGGCGCGCACGGCTTCCTTGATCGCCGGGCTCAGCCAGATCGGCTTCAGGGACGGGGCGATGACACCGAACAGCAAGGCATAGGTGATGCCCGCACAGGCGGCGGTTGCGCCGATGCGGGGCAGCGGCACCTGCAACTGTCGTGAGAAGGCGAGGTAGCCGGCGCAAAGCGCTGACGCTGCCGCCGGGATGCTCCACCACGAGAAGCTGTGCGTAAGGTAGATCGGTGCCCCGACGCAGACCGCCGCCAAGCCGAGGCTGACCACCACCAGACCGAATGCGGTCGACCACCACAGCCACTGCTGCCAGCGCTTGAGCGGCGCATTGGCGTCCTGCGGCTGCAGGGTCAACAGCCAGCCGATCAGCAGCGCCATGCCGGGATAGGCCGGCAGGACGTAGTGCGGCAGCTTGGTCGGGATGAGTTCGAACACGAGCCAGAACGGAATGTACCATGCCAGGCAAAAGCGCAGCCTGAAATCGTCGCGCACCCGATTGAGGGCCTGCAGCCCGGCGCCGACCGCGATCAGGCCGAACGGCCACATGAACAGCGAATAGGTCAACATGTAGAAACCCGGTGGCAGGCCGTGCGATTCCTCGCCCGAAGCGACCTTGTTCAGCATATCCTTGCCAACGGCTTCCTGGAAAAAGGCGCCACCGCTCTTCCAGCCGATAAAAGCGACCCAGGGCAGCACGATGAGCAATACCAGCGCCACGCCGCGCACGAATTTCAGCTTCAAAAGCCAGCGCCAGTCGCGTTCGAAAGCAAACAGGGCCGCCGCCGTCAGCAGCGACAGGAGCGGAGCCACGGGCCCCTTGATGAGGATCCCCACGCCTTGCGCGAACCAGAATATCCACGGCAGATGGCCCGCCACCGGCTCGTTGCGGCGCGCCGCCAGATAGACCTGCGCCAGCGCGCCCTGCGCGGCCACGCAGCAGGCCAGAAGCATGGCGTCGGTTTTGGCGTCGCGTCCCTCGAAGGCGGTCGCGAAAATCGCCGCCATCATCAGGCCGGCGGCAAGTCCGGCATTGGCGCCGAACATTTTTGTGCCCGTCCAGGCGATGCCCAGAACAGCGAGCGCGATTCCGAGCATCGAGACAAGGCGGTACACCCAGATCGGCGCGGCCGCGCCCTCGCCGCTCAATGCGACAGCTGCCGATTGTAGCCAGTAGATGCCGATCGGCTTCTTGTAGCGTGAGACATCCTGGAAGCGAATGTCGATATAATCGCCAGTTTCGACCATCTGCTTGGTCGCCTGGACAAAACGGGATTCGTCGCGGTCGATCGGCGGAAGGCTCGCCAAGCCGCTGAAACTCATTAGCAAGCTGAACAGAAAGAGGAAGAGGTAGTTTCTGTTCATCGCGGGAGCTTTCCGGATCTGATCTGCGGGACGACCCCGTCGCGGCGTGCGGGCGCTGCCCTTGCGCGGCGCCTCATTACGCCAGCGGCATGAATGAGGCAAGGATTCGCAATTGCCATCCGCGGGCAGCAAGACCAGGTTCCGCCTTTGCTGATCGCGAACTCTTGGTTGGCGCGCGATCCGGCGCAAAACCGGATTCCACTTTTGCTGATGCCACTTGAGTGCTAAACGCGCGCGTTCACATATGCCCGCGACGGACCGGGCGTACGCTTTCGGGAAAGAAAACATGCCTGCCTTCAAATCCGATTTCCTGCGCACGATGAGCGAGCGCGGCTTCATCCACCAGACCTCGGATGATGCCGGCCTCGACGCTATCTTCGCCAAGGAAACCGTGACGGCCTATATCGGCTTCGACGCCACGGCCAAGAGCCTGCATGCCGGCTCGCTGATCCAGATCATGATGCTGCACTGGCTGCAGCAGACCGGACACCGGCCGATCGCGCTGATGGGTGGCGGCACCTCGATGATCGGCGACCCGTCCTTCAAGGA
>NZ_RZSJ01000024.1:0-23168 GCF_003998025.1 Mesorhizobium sp. M8A.F.Ca.ET.021.01.1.1 | reverse complement strand
ACCCAGAGGTCTTCCACGACAGTATCACCATAGGGCCGCGCCAGCGAGGCGATGGCGATGTTGCGCTTCGCCATCGGCGACCACATGGCGGCGCTGACCAAGCCGACTTCCTGGCTCTTCTTGTAGTAGACGATGGCGTGTTCGGCCGGGATGTTGCCCTCGATCTCCAGCCCGACCAGGACATGGCGCAGTCTGCGTCTTGTCCTCGCTTCGAGGATGGCGCGGCGGCCGTTGAAATGGGCCTTTTCCAGATCGATCATGAAGCCGAGCCCGATCTCGTCGGGCATGCGCAGGCGGTCGGCGCGGATGGCGTGTTCGGCGGTGGTGAAATCGGCATTGGCGACAATCAGCCCTGCTTCGAGCCGCGCGCGGTTGAGCGCGGTATAGCCGATGGCCCTGATGCCGCGCAGTTCGCCTGCCGTCATCAGCCGGTCCCAGAGACTCAGCGCCTTGTCGGCCGGCACGAACAATTCGTAGCCGAGATCGCCGGTGAAGCCGGTGCGTGAAATGATGACCGTGCCACCGTCATGCGGGAACTCGGCGAGGTCGAATATTTTCAGCTTCTCGACACCGGTGAAGCCCGCATCGCGCAACACGGCGAAAGATGTGGGGCCTTGCAAGGCGAGCCCGGCGACGGCCTCGGTTTCTTCCTCGACGGTGACGTCGAAACCAAGGGCGCTGTCCAGCAGCCAGGGCAGATGCCGCTCCTGCGAACACAGCCGGAAGCGGGTTGGCGAAAGTCGGAACAGCGTGCCGTCATCGAGGACAAAGCCTTCGTCGTCACACCATGCGGTGTAATGAACGCGGCCGGGCCTGAGCTTGGTGACATCGCGCAGGGTGACGCGGTCGAGGAAGGCTTCGGCAACCGGGCCTTCGATGCGGTATTTGGTCATTGGCGAGATGTCGAAGAGCGCCGCCTGGCTGCGGATGGCGAAATATTCGAGCTCCTCGTCCCAGAGCGAATGCGGCGCGCGGTAGCCGGCCCAATTGTACCAGTCCTGGGTCTTGGCCAGCGCATCGAGGCGCGGCTGGAACGGCGTGCCGAGATGCAGCGTGCGGAAGTGGGTTTGCGCGAGGGTGCGGGCAGAAACGGCCGAATTGGCTGTCGTTGCAACGGGCTTCTTCCTGGTTGCCTGAGCCATAACCTACCCTTTCATCGCGATGATGCGCCGCGCGGCATTCAACCCGGGCGCACCGGAAACACCACCACCGGGATGCGAACCAGCACCGGCCAGGAACAGCTCGTCGAGCGGCGTGTCATAGCCCGACCAGCCGGAGACAGGACGCGAGATCAGCATCTGATCTGCCTGCAGTTCACCATGATGCCAGTGACCACCGGGCATACGGTAGCGCTTCTCGATGTCGGCAGGCGTCAGAAGCTCGGCATGGCGCACCGTCTTGCCGATGCCAGGCGCGTAGGCTTCCAACCGAGCCAGGATTGCCTCGAGGAATTTCGGCTTGCCGGCATTCCAACCCTCTTTCAACTGATAGGGCGCGTATTGCACCACGGCTGACAGCACGCAGGCGCCGTCTGGCGCCAGCGACGGGTCCGCAAGGCTGGGCAAGGTTATCTCCATCGCCGGCTCGGGCGAGAACTCGCCGTACTTCGACGGATTGAAGGCACGCTCGACATGGTCGGGGGAGGGGGCGATGACGAGCCGCCCCTTGTGGTCGGCGGCATCGGCGCCAGTGAATTGGGGTGGCCGGTCGAGCGCCAGATGGAGCTTGGCGGCATCACCCTTCATGCGGATATTTTTCACCTTGCGCATGAAGCCGGTATCGATCCCGCGTGGTCCGACAAGATCGAGGAAGGTGGTCGCCGGGTTGATGGCGGAGACGATCGTCCTGGCGCGAAGCTCCTCGCCATTGTCGAGGACGACGCCGACGGCGCGGTCTTTCTCGACAATGATCCTTGCGACGGGCACCGATGTGCGGATCGTGACGCCGGCCTTTTCGGCGGCAGTGCGGATGGCCACGACCACCGCGCCCACGCCACCCCGTGGCAGCAGTTGCGCTCCGGCCGCACCGCCGATCTCTCCGGCCAGACGATAATAGAGCCCGAGCAGCGAGGTCGGCGAGCGCGGGCCAAGATGACTGCCGAGGGTGGCATCGAAGGCGAGCAGCCCCTTCAGCCTGTCGTCGGCGAGCTGCTCGTCAAGCAGGTCGGCAACGTTCATCAGAAGCACGCGCAGGAAGTCGCGCATGTCTTCCTTGCCGAGTTTCTTCAACGCTAGCGCGGTCTGGCCGAGCGAAGCTGTCTCCAGCAGCGACATGCCACCGAGATCAGGCGGCCGGCGCGACAGGAACGGCTTCAATATGCCGGCATAGCGCAACAGCTGCGCGCGCAAATCCTTCCAGGCGGACTGTTCCGACGAACTGGCGCCGGTCAGCACCTCGCCATAGGCGCCATGCAGGACAAGTGGCGGTCCATCTTTCGACAATGCGACTGACGGGATGAAGTCGGCGCGGGCGATTTGCAGCCCGTGCTTTTCCAGCTCCAGCGTCTTCATCACATCGGGGTGCAGCCGGTTCAGCACATGCGCGATCGACGAGACGCGAAAACCGGGCGCGAATTCCTCGGTGCGCGCCGCGCCGCCGGGTTCGGCTGCGGCTTCCAGCACCAGCACCTTGCGGCCGGCCTTCGCCAGCGTGGCGGCAGCGACAAGCCCGTTGTGGCCGCCGCCGATAACGATGCCATCAAATAACGTCATGGGCCGGGCTCATATGCGAGGTGGATTTTGCGAGATCGCGCAGGATTTCGGCCGCAGCATTGCGGCCGGGCGCGCCCATGACGCCGCCACCGGGATGGGTCGAGGAGCCGCACATATAGAGCCCACCGAGCGGCGACCGATACTGCGCATAGCCCGGCACCGGGCGGTTGAACAGAAGCTGGTCGAAGGTGAGTTCGCCCTGAAAAATGTTGCCTTCGGTGAGACCGACCTCGGCCTCGATTTCGCGCGGCGTGCGCACTTCCATGTGGACGATGCGGTCGCGAAACCCCGGCGAGTATTCAGCGATCTGCGCGATCACGCTTTCAGCAAAACCGTCGCGGTCGGCATCGGTCCACTCGCGGCCGTTCACCTTGGGCGGCGCGTACTGCACGAAGCAGCTCATGAAGTGTTTTCCCGGCGGGGCCATGGTCGGGTCGAGCGTCGTCGGGATCACCATGTCGAGGAAGGGATCGGCGGACCAACGGCCGGCCTTCCAGTCGTCATAGGCGCGCTCCATGCGCTCAATCGAATCGGTGAAATGCATGTCGCCGCGATAGACTGGCGAGTCCTTCGGCAGCGCCGGGAATTCCGGCAGCGAATCGAGCGCGATGTTGACCTTGCCTGAGGAGCCGCGGATCTTGAAGTTCTTGACCCGGCGCAGGAAGATGTCGGGCAGTTCCTTCTCCTCGACCAGCTTCAGGAAGGTGCGCTTCACGTCGGCATTGGAGACGACCAGCTTGCCGTAAATCTCCTCGCCGCCGGCAAGAACGACGCCCTTGGCCCTGCCTCTGTTCACCAGCACATGGTCGACCTCGGCGCTGGTGCGGATCGTGCCGCCGGAGGCCTTGAAGGAGGCTGCCAGCGCCTTGGTGACTGCGCCCATGCCGCCGCGCGCATAGCCCCAGGCGCCGACCGATCCGTCGACCTCGCCCATATAGTGGTGCAGCAGCACGTAAGCGGTGCCGGGCGACATCGGTCCGAGTGCCGTGCC
Organism: Mesorhizobium sp. M8A.F.Ca.ET.021.01.1.1; assembly: GCF_003998025.1. Lineage (NCBI taxonomy): Bacteria > Pseudomonadati > Pseudomonadota > Alphaproteobacteria > Hyphomicrobiales > Phyllobacteriaceae > Mesorhizobium > Mesorhizobium sp. M8A.F.Ca.ET.021.01.1.1. The sequence continues at coordinate 19,466 of NZ_RZSJ01000024.1, read as the reverse complement.
GATGATGCCGGATAGCGCGAAGTTCGCCTTGATGACGTCGGTCTCGAAATATTCGTCGAGGAATTCCGAGATAGACATCGTCCAGAAGCGCAGCGTCAGCGCCATTTCCTCGGCGGAGAGACCGGCGAATTTCTTGCCGAGATAAAGCAGTTCGCCGAGGTCGCGCGGCCGCAAACTGGTCGGGTCCGGCGCGGTGCGCATCAGCAACGGCTGGATGAAGCGGCACTGGCGCGTCACGTCGCGAGAGTAGCGGTCATAGGCCTCGGCATCCCTTTTGGAGAAGCGGGCGAATTCGCGCCGGTGCGCGTCGTGGTCGCGGTAATTGGCGAGGTAGTCGCCGTCGCGCGTGAACACCGCACCGCCCTCATAGGAAATGACCTGCAGGCCAAAGCGCGGCAGGTCGAGGTCGCGCATGATTTCGGGGCGGAACAGCGAGCAGACATAGGAGCAGTTGGAGTAGAGGAAGCCCGGCGTCAGCTCCCGGCTGGTGGCAGCACCGCCTACCCAGTCGTTCTTCTCGACCACAAGCACGTCGAGGCCGGCGCGCTGGAGGTAGCAGGCGTTGACCAGACCGTTATGTCCGCCGCCGATGATGATCGCATCCCAAGCTTTCATTGTGGCCCAGTCCTCCCCGTTTTGCGTCATTCCCAAGGGGAAGCGCTATGCGCTTCTCCCGGGGAAAACCGCTCACACTTTTCCTCGAATTGCTTAGGCGACCCGCTCTTCATTTTTGCGTGATCTGTTCCCGAATGCGCGGAATTTGGCATGACATCAGCCATTCTGTCCAGACATTCTGAATGAATGTTCAACAAATGATATTGCGTTTTCCCGCATCTGCGCTACGCTTCGCCGGCGTTCGAACCGAGCATTCCGTCGATTGGGGGACCGAGGGCTGATGATCGCAACGGCAGACGCCGAACCGGAATATGACGACACCGCCATCCGCTTCCTTGAGGCGCTGTGGGGCGATGGCTACCTGTCGCCAGGCGGGCCGGACGAAGTCGACCGGGTGGTCGAGGGGCTTTCGCTCAAGGGCAGGACGATCCTCGATATCGGCTGTGGCTGCGGTGGCATCACGTTGCATCTGGTCGAGAGTCACGGCGCGGCGCACGCCACCGGCTTCGATGTCGAACGGCCGGTGATCGTGGCGGCCAGACAGCGCGCCGCAGCGCGTGGCCTTGGCGAGCGCGCCAGCTTCGTTCAGGCGCCTCCGGGATTGCTGCCTTTCGCCGACAGCTCCTTCGATGTCGTCTTTTCCAAGGATGCGCTGTTGCATGTGCCCGACAAGGACGGGCTCTTCGCCGAGATTTTCCGCGTGCTCAAGCCGGGCGGGGTCTTTGCCGCCTCCAACTGGATGATCTCGCATGACGGCGAACCATCACCCGACATGAAGGCGTATGTCGCGGCCGAGGGGCTGTCCTTCGCCATGGCCTCGCCGGCGCGCTATGCCAAGGCGATGCGTGGCGCCGGTTTTGCCGATGTCACCGTCAGGGACCGCAATCCCTGGTACCGCGAGGTGGCGCGAGGGGAGCTCGAAAGGCTGAAGGGACCACTCTATCCGGCCGTTGCCGCAGTGGTGGGCGCGGCCTATGTCGACAAGAACCTACGAACCTGGGAAGCCATGCAGAAGGTGCTTGACAGTGGAGAGCACCGTCCCACTCATCTTCGCGGGTCGAAGCCGGATGCAAAGCGATAGCCGGCGATGCTGGAGACCATCACACGCATGAAAACGGCAGACGCCAGGGACGCGCTCCTTGAACCGGCGCGGAAAGCCGAATCCGAGAAGCGCGGGCGCAAGGCCTCGAAGGAGGTCAGGCAGCTTCAGCTCATCGAGGCGACGATCGATTCGCTCGCCAAGCGCGGCTATTCGGAAACGACAATGGCCGATGTCGCCGATGGCGCCGGCCTGTCGCGCGGCATCGTCAATTTCCATTTCGAGAGCAAGGAAAAGCTGCTCGTCGCGACGCTGCAGCACATGTACGACGAGTATTCGGCGCATTGGCGCAATGCGCTGCAGAAGGCAGGCGACGATCCTGCCGACCAACTCCAGGCCCTGGTCGCTGCCGACTTCGACCGCTCGATCTGCAACAAGCGCAAGCTCGCCGCATGGTGCGCCTTCTGGGGCGAGGCCAAGTCACGGCCGACCTACCAGGCGCTGAGCAGCGCCCGCGACGTCGTCTATCAGGACATCTTCATCGAGCTCTGTGCGACGCTCAAGCAGAGCGGCGGCTACGCCTATGAGGCGCAGGTCATGGCATTGGCGCTTAGCGCCATGCTGGAAGGGCTTTGGCTGCGGCTGATGATGGGGACCGAGAACACGACCCGCGAGACCTCCTTGCAGGCGGCGAACGAATTCCTGTCGGCGGCTTTCCCGAAACACTACCCGCGGAACGCCGCCGCCCCGACCAAATCATCAGAAAAGACGAAATCATAAGAAAACCACAGAGGATGGAACAGCAATGAAGACACTGACAAGACGCCTGACACTGACGCTCGCACTGGCCGGAACCCTGGCGGCCTCCGCCGCCGCCTTGGCGATCGCCGCCGACAAGGATCTGATCGTGTTCGACTGGTCCGGCTACGAGGATCCGGGCTTCCACCCGAAATATGTCGAGAAGAACGGCGATTCGCCGACCTTCGCCTTCTTCGGCGATGAGGACGAGGCGTTCGAGAAGGTCCGTTCCGGCTTCAAGGCCGACCTTGGCCATCCCTGCTCGCAGAGCGTAGTGAAATGGCGCGAGGCTGGCCTGCTGCAGCCGCTCGACACCTCGAAGATCACAGGCTGGAAGGACCTCAATCCCGGTATCATGGCGATGAAGAATCTCGCCACCACCGATGACGGAAAAGCCTGGTTCATGCCCTGGGACTGGGGCAACACGCAGCTCACCTACAATTCCTCCAAGATCGACGACAAGGACGTGCAGTCGCTGAAGGCGTTCGCCGATCCGAAGTTCAAGGGCCGGGTGTCGATCGGCGACAATGTCGACGACGCCTATGCGCTGGCGAGCCTCGCCATCGGCCTGAAGGACTGGACCAAGATGACGGACGACCAGTTCAAGCAGGCATCCGATTTCCTGCGCCAGGTGCACAAGAACGTGCGCTCCTACTGGACCGACACCACCGACATCGTGCAGTTGTTGAGCGGGGGCGAGGTCGACCTCGCCTGGGCCTGGAACGATGCGACCGTGCAGTCGGTCGCAGCCGGCATGCCGATCAAGTCGAAGAAGGACACGGCGGAGGGCATCTCGACCTGGGTCTGCGGCTATGTGCTGTTCAAGGATGCTCCCGGCAACATCGACAAGGCCTATGATTACCTCAACGCAGTCAACGATCCGGAGATCGCCAAGGTGCTGGTCAAGGATTGGGGCTACGGCCAGGCCAACGCCAAGGGCATGGCCGGCGTCGATCAGACCGTCCTGAAGGAAAAGGGTTATGACGACGTGCAGAAATTCGTCGACAAGACGCTGTTCCAGCAGCCGCTGCCGTCCGATCTCAAGCTCAAGATGATCGCCGAGTTCGAGAAGATCAAAGCGGGCTATTGAGGCCTGCTTTCGAGTGGCCGTTCCTGCCCGCTCGGATATGGAACTAGGGTGATCACTCGGGTTGCCATCATCCATTCGAGCGCTGGCGCCGCCCCTCACCTGCCTGCCGGCATCCTCTCCCCGTATAGTGACGGGGAGAGGGGCGCTGTCGTCGCCGGTTTCGCCAATCGCCGACGTTGCAGGAAGAGTGCCGGCACTGCGGGCAGCCTTCTTCTCCCCGTCGCTATACGGGGAGAAGTGCCCGGCAGGGCGATGAGGGGCAGCGCTGACTTCAATGATTGCCGGTCCCGGCCGCAAGTTGGTCCGAAGTGGTTGCTCCATCGAATTCGCGGCCTCGCCAAAGCTTGGGAATTCTCCTAACCTCGCTCTCGGCATCTTTCGCGATGGGGGAGTTTTCGCACCATGAATTCCGCGCTTCGCCGTCTTGTTGTCGCCGCCGCCTGCATGGTTGGCGCCGGCGCGGTTTACGCGCTCGCCGAAGGCGGCGGTAACCTCGTCGTATTCGACTGGTCGGGCTATGAGGATCCGCTGCTGCATCCGGCGTACACGACCAAATACGGCGCCGAGCCGACCTTTGCTTTCTTCGGCGACGAGGACGAGGCCTTCGAGAAGATGCGGGCAGGCTTCAAGGCCGATGTCGCGCATCCCTGCTCGCAAAGCGTGGTGAAGTGGCGCGAGGCCGGCCTGCTGCAGCCGCTCGACACGTCCCGGATCGCTGGCTGGAAGGATCTCAATCCAGGTATCATGGCGATGAAGGATCTCGCCGTCACCGCCGACGGCAAGGCTTGGTTCATGCCATTCGACTGGGGCAACACCTCGCTGCTCTACCGCACTGACAAGGTGACGGCCCAACAGGCACAGTCGCTCAAGATTTTCGCCGATCCGCGGTTCAAGGGCCGCGTCACCATCGGCGACAATGTCGATGACGCCTATGCGCTGGCGAGCCTAGTCATCGGTCTCAAGGACTGGACCAAGATGACCGACGACCAGTTCAAGCAGGCGTCCGCTTTCCTGCGTGACGTGCACAAGAACATCCGTTTCTACTGGACCGACGACACCGACCTCAACCAGGCCTTTATCGGCAACGAGGTCGACCTCGTCTGGGGCTGGAACGAGACCTTCGTGACGCTGAAGGGACAGGGGCTGCCGATCGCCATGAACCGCGAGACCAACGAAGGGATTTCGACCTGGGTGTGCGGCTACGTGCTGATGAAGGATGCGCCAGGCAAGCTCGACGAGGCCTATGATTTCCTCAGCGCCGTCAATGCGCCCGGCGTGTCGGACTATATGGTCAAGACCTTCGGCTACGGCCACGGCAATGGCGCCGGGATGGCTGCGATCGACCACAAGGTGCTGGCCGACCGCGGCTTCGACAATCTCGACAAGTTCCTCGACAAGACCTTGTTCCAGCAACCCGTCGCGCCGGAGCTGAAGCAGCGCATGGTCGCCGAGTTCGAGAAGATCAAGGCCGGCTATTGAGCGACAAGACCGAAAGGACCGGCGTCGTCATCGTCGGGGCCGGCTTCACCGGTCTCTCGGCCGCGATCGAATTGAAGCGCGCCGGCGTCGATTTCGTGCTGGTGGAAGCCCGCGATCGTGTCGGCGGCCGCGTCGAGGCGGTGCGAAACGGACTTGGCGAGCGCATCGACAGCGGCGGCCAGTTCCTGTGCGAGGACATGCCGCAGCTGATGGAACTGGCCCGGGTCCGCGCCAAGACCTTCGTCGAGACCTACGTCGAGGGCGATTTCATCACCCATCCGGCGATGTCGGCCCCGAGAGCCGAGCGCACCTATCATGCCTCGATGGCGATCCGCGAACGCATGAACAGGATTGAGCCCAACGATCCCGCGATCGAGGGCCTGACCGTTGCCGACTGGCTCGAAGGCCAGAACGACACGGCTGACGCCAAGGCGGCCTTCCGGTCGATGATCGAAGGCCTGTGGTGCCTGGCCCTGGAGAAGGTGCCGCTCTGGTACCTGATCGACAATGACCGGCGCATCACCAATGAGGTGCCGGAGCTGCAATATTCCCTGCGCGAGACCATGCAGTCGGTGGCCGACGATCTGGCTAGGGATTTCGGCGGCCGGGTGAGGCTCGGTGAACCGGTCACCCGCATCGAATATGGTCCGCCAGGGGTTCGTGTTGTCTCGAGCAATGGCGTGATCGAAGCGCGCGCCGTTCTGGTGGCCGTGCCGCCGGCGACAGCCGCGAAGCTCGATTTCACGCCCGTCCTGCCAGCAGCCTTGGACAGGGCGCTCGGCGCCTGGGAAAGCGGCGCGGTGATCAAGATCCTGGTGCGCTATCCCAGGCCATTCTGGCGCGAGCGGGATTTGAGCGGGATGGTGATGTGGCGGGATCTGCCGGGGCTGTTTGCCTGCGACGCCAGCAAGGATCCCGATCATGCGGCGCTTGTCGTCTTCGCCGGCGGGCCTCTGGCGCTGCGCTGGCACGAACTCGGCGAGGCGGACCTGCGGGCGCAGGTGACGATGAGGCTTGTGGGGGCGCTCGGTCCGGAGGCTGCGGATAGTCTCGATTTCAGCCGCCGCGACTGGACGCACGATGGCTGGAGCGGCGGTGCCTATAGCGACCTGATCATCGACGTGACGGCGAGGGATGCCGAACGCACCATTCTTGCCGGTGCGCCGCCGCTGCATTTCGCTTCGTCGGAATTGTCGCCGTCATTCCCGGGCTATGTCGAAGGCGCGATCGTGGCCGGGCGCATTGCGGCGCGCAGGATCATCGCCGATGTTCAGTCGGCCATCGCGACCAGGGCTTCGGGATCATAGGCGAGGCGGATCGGGGTGCCGACCGGGATATCGTCGGCGCCGAAATCGTTGGTCTCGGTCACCGACAACGGCTTTTCCAGGCCCGGGATTTCGACGATCAGATGGGTGATCTCGCCGAAATAGTGGCGCTCGACCACCTTGCCGGCGACCTCGAATTTGGCTGTCGCGTTGTCCCATAGCACGCGCAGGCGTTCCGGTCGGATGCCGAGCGTGGCGGCGCCGCCATTGCGAACGAAAGCCTTGGGCTTGTCGGTCTTGATGCGGCCGAAGCCGAGCGTGTCGACGATCAGCGAGGCGCCATTCTCCTCGACGATCTCGGCCTTGACGAAATTCATGCCGCCAAGAAAGTCGGCGACTTGGCGGTTGACCGGACGCTGGTAGATTTCCTTTGGCGAGGCGACCTGCGCGATCTTGCCGCCGAACATCACGGCGATGCGGTCGGACATGGCGAGCGCCTCGTACTGGTCGTGGGTGACCAGCACGAAAGTGATGCCGACCGCCTGCTGCAGGCGGCGGAGTTCGACCTGCATCTGCTCGCGTAGCTTCTTGTCAAGCGCCGACAGCGGCTCGTCGAGCAGCAGAACTTTTGGCCGCATTACCAGGGCGCGGGCAAGCGCGACGCGCTGGCGCTGGCCGCCGGAAAGCTCGGTGGCAAGCCGCTTGCCGAGGCCGGTGAGCGAGACCTGCCCCAGTGCTTCCTCAACTCGGCGCTTCTCTTCGCCGCGCTGCAGCTTCAACCGCTTCAGCCCGTAGGCGACGTTCTGCTCGACATTGAGGTGCGGGAAGATCGCGTAGCTCTGGAACACCATGTTGGTCGGCCGGCGGTTGGCCGGGATGCCTTCCATCGACTGGCCACCGACCGCGATCGAACCGCTGGTCGGATTGTCGAAGCCGGCGATCATGCGCAAAAGCGTGGTCTTGCCGCAACCGGAGGGTCCGAGCAGCGAGAAGAACTCGCCTTCCCTGATGGTAAGGGAGGCGTCGTCCAGCGCCTTGAACGCTCCGTAGCTGCGAGTGACGTTGCGGATCTCGATCATCGGTCTTTCGGATTGGATCCTGTCCGCGTGAGGGCGCTCGATCCGCGGCTGCTCAGGCATACAGGCCTCCCTCGTTCTGGGTACGTCTGGCCGCGCGGCGACGCAGGATTTCGGCGATCGTCATCAGCAGGAAGGAGGCGACCAAAAGCAGCGTGCCCAGCGCCAGCACGCCGGGCAGTTTCGACGCGAAACGCAACTGGCCCCAGATGTAGATCGGCAGTGTCGCCTCGGTGCCTGTCAGGAAGAAGGCGATGATGAACTCGTCCAGCGAGATGGTGAAGCAGACCAGCAGGCTGGAAATGATCGCCGGCGCCACCATGGGCAACGTCACGCGCCGGAAGGTGCCGAAGGCGCTTTCGCCGAGATCGGCGGAGGCTTCCTCGAGGCTGCGGTCGAAACCTTCGAAGCCGGAGGTCAGCACCGTCATCGAATAGGGAATGCAGACCAGGACGTGGCCAAGCACGACGGTGAACAGTGACAAGCTCAAACCAAGCTGCAGCATCACCAGCAGCATGGAGATGGCAACGATAACTTCGGGCAGCACAAGCGGCGCCATGATCAGCCCGTTGATGGCGCGGCGGCCGGGATAGCGGTAGCGGGTGATCGAGCGGGCGGCGAGGATGCCGAGTACGGTGGAGAGGATGGCCGCCGAGACGCCGACGATCAGGCTGTTCCAGGCGGCGTCGAGCAGCGCCGGCGTGCGCGGCAGGTCTTCGTACCATTGCAGGGTGAAGCCGGTCAGCGGGAATTTCGGCGTCGCCGCCGTGTTGATCGAGAAGATCGGCAGGAAGATGACGGGCAGATAGAGGAAGACGATGTAGAGGAACGCATAGGCCGACAGCCAGCCGCCCGGCAGGAAGCGCCGCGCTCTCATCGCGCCATCCTCTGCAAGGTGCGGATGATCAGCACCGTGGCGCCCGCCATCAGGGAGACGATCAGCATGGTGGTGACGGAAAGTGCGGCGCCGAGCGGCCAGTTGGCGGCCTTGCCGAACTGCGCCTGGATAGCGTTGGCGATCATGACGCCGTCCTTGCCGCCGACGAGCTTTGGCGTGACATAGTCGCCGACCGTCGGGATCATGACGATCAGCGCCGCGGAAATGATGCCTGGCGCCGACAGCGGCAAGGTCACGCGCAGGAACGAGCGCAAGGGACCATCGCCAAGATCGGTAGCCGCCTCGACCAGCGTGCGGTCGACCTTCTCCAGGGACACGAAGATCGGCAGAATGGCGAAGGCCGCCCAGGCATGGGTGAGGGTGATCATGACGGCGCTCGAATTGTAGAGCAGGGCTGTCGACGGTTCGTCGATGATGCCGAGGCCCATCAGGCCGGAATTCAACACGCCGTTATAGCCCAGGATGACCTTCCACGACATCACGCGCAAGAGATAGCTGGTCCAGAACGGTATGGTGATGAGGAACAGCCACAGGCTCTTGTGACGGCCGCCATGGAAGGAAATGAAGTAGGCGATCGGATAGGCGAGGACGACGGTGAACAGGCTGACCGTCAGTGAGATGTAGAGCGAGCGCCACAACAGATCGCGGTAGATCGGCTCGGTCAGCGCGACGCGGTAGTTCTCCAGCGTGAAGGTGCGGTCGATCGTCAGGTAATGCTGCGTCCAGAAGGAATGGGCGATGACCACCATGATCGGCAGGACCAGCAGGATCAGCGCGTAGAGGAAGGTTGGGCTGATCAGGGCAAAGCCCTGTACGGGCTCGGATCGCAGAAGGGCATTTCGTCTGGCCCGCGTCATGCGCAACGGGGGCGACCCTTCCGCAGCCACAGTCATTGCAGGGCACCGGGGGGCAGGGCTCCGGGTGCGATCTCGGTTGCTGGCCTGGACTGTCCCGCCATACGGCATCCCATTGGGCTGGCGCCGGCTATTGTTCCCCTTGCCGGCTTTCTTTCATCATGCGCGCATCCGCGGATTGAAATCAAGCGCTAATTCTGCAATGTTGATTGAACGGACATTCAAAATCGGGTGAGCAGGGCGACGATTTCGGCCATGGCGGACCGGATTGATGCCCGGGAAATTCGAGGGATGATGTGGAGGCGATGATGGCGGCTCTGAGAGATCTGAAGGCACGCGAAACGGCTGGCCCTGGCAACGACGATGCGGCCGAACTGGCCAGGCGTCATCTCATCCAGCCCTGGCCTTATGCCGGTTCCGTCGGTTCGGAGGCGCGCGCGCTGATCGGTGAGGGCGATGGCATCTACATCACCGACAGCACCGGCAAGCGGCTGATCGATGGGCCTGCCGGCATGTGGTGCGTCAATGTCGGCCATCGTCGAGAGGAACTCGCCAGGGTGATGTACGATCAGGCGATGGCGCTGTCCTACAACACGCCTTGGTACACGATGAACGCGCCATCGGCGGAGCTTGCCAAACGCATCGCCGGCCATGCCCCAGGCGAACTCAGCCATGTCTTCTACACCACGGGCGGTTCGTCCGCGGTCGAGACGGCGCTGCGCTTCATGCAGTTCTACAACAATGTGCGTGGCCGGCCGGAAAAGAAGCTCATCCTGAGCCGAGGCGGCGCCTATCATGGCTCGACCTATCTGTCGGCCTCGCTCAATGGCCGTCCGCGCGATCGCGACTGGATGGACGGCGCCGACGAATTGGTGGTCAAGCTGTCCTCGCCCGATCCGTTCAGGCGCCCGCAAGGGATGAGCCTTGCCGCCTTCACCGATTTCCTCGTCGACCAGTTCCGCGACACGGTGGCGCGCGTCGGCGCTGACAGAATAGGCGCCTTCGTCGGCGAACCGGTGCAGGCTTCCGGCGGCGTCGTCGTGCCGCCCGATGGCTATCTCAAGCGTATCCGCGAGATCTGCCGTGGCAACGACATCCTCTACGTCTCCGACGAGGTGGTGACGGGCTTCGGCCGGCTTGGCCATGTCTTTGCCTCGGGCGATGTGTTCGGCATCGATCCGGACATGATCACCTTCGCCAAGGGCGTCACCTCAGGCTATTTCCCGCTCGGCGGCGTCATCATCTCGGAGCGGCTGCTGGAAAACCTGCGCCGGTCCAACCATCCCGATGCGCTGTTCGGCCATGGCCTGACCTACACCAGCCATCCCGTCGGCTGCGCGGTGGCCTTGAAGAATCTCGACCTGCTGGAGGAAAGCGTGCTTGCCCACACGCAGGCGGTCGCGCCCTATTTCCAGGCGCGGTTGAAGACGTTGGAAGAGCTGCCGCTGGTCGGCGAGGTGCGCGGCGTGGGGCTGATGGGCTGCGTGGAATGCGTCGCCGACCGCGAAAGCAAGGATCCACTGCAACTCGACAAGGATGTCGGCAAGCGCATCGACGCCCACTGCCACGAACTTGGCCTGCTGGTGCGGCCACTGATCAACATGTGCGTGATGTCGCCGCCACTGATCATCACGCGCGAGCAGATCGACGACATGGTTGGCATCTTGCGCGAAGGCATTTCACGCACGATGGATGATCTCAGGAAAGAAGGCGTGTGGCGGGGATGATTGGCAGCTTCTACCCTCGCGACCGCAGCGCGTCGTTCAGATTCCACATGTCCTTTTCCTCTGGCGCGGTCTCCAGGCCCAGCACCGGAATCTGCTTGCGCAGGTGGTCGTGGTGCGTGCGTACGCCATATTCGAGGTCGGAGAGGTAAAACCCCTCGAAGGCCTCGGACAGCATGGATTCGTTCGACCAGACCGAGAGCTGCACATCTTCCGACATGGTGTCACGATCGATACGGAAGGAGAGGTAGCGGGCAGCGGCCTGCTCGCGACTTTCATCGCGGTAGCGATAGATGGCGCCACGCAGCAGGGTCTCACCCGTCGACAGCGGGAACTCCTGGTAGAACTGCACCGATTCCGGCATCACCGACAGGACGGCGTTGGGGAAAATGCCGTAATAGACCCAGGCCTTCCTGAGATGGTCCGGCAGATGCGTCGGCTCCGGCGCGATCTTGACGTAGTTCCTGACGCTCCAGCGGCGGCCGGCATGCGGGTTGTAGGTGGCGAAGGAGCGCGAGACGCCGTTGATGAAGGGCTCGTCGAAATAGGTGGCGCCATAGAGATCCTGCAGGGCCGGATGCGCCATGGCGACGTGATAGCCTTCATTGTCGACGTCGCGCACCGACTTCCAGTTGACCGGTGTCTTCTGGGTCCAGATGCCCCAGGAGGGCACCATGTCGGCGGCCCTGTAGTGTGCGAATTCGGGTTCGATCGGCTTCAACAGCTCGGCGACCGAGGGCTGTGGCCCGCCATTGCGGAAGCGGATGAAGATGAAGCCCATCCAGACTTCGAGATCGAGCGGCATCAGGCCGAACTCGGTCTTGTCGAGATCGGGGAAGGAGCGCGGCCGGGCGGCGCCGCGCAACGTACCGTCGAGGTTGTAGACCCAGCCATGGAACGGGCAGACCAGCGCGTTCCTGCAATTGCCCTGGCTGTCGGCCACGACGCGGCTGCCGCGGTGGCGGCACATGTTGTTGAAGCCGCGCACGACGCCGTCCTTGCCGCGTACGATCAGAGCGCGCTCGCCAATGACATCCATGGTGAGATAATCACCGGCATTCGGTATGTCGCAGACATGTCCGGCGATCTGCCAATGATTGCGGAAAACATACTCCTTCTCCAGTTCTAGAAGGGCGGCGGAATGGTAACTCCAGCCCGGTAATCCCCGCCGGTCCCAATCGTTCGGGATTGCCACGTCACGGAGGTGCGGGTTCATGAACCGTCTCTTCTTTTTATTGAATATGCATTCAATATAATCATATTTTGCATTGAAATGCAATGGCTTGTGGAAATACGCAGATTCCGTATCGGAAATGTAAGCCCAGGTTCCAACGGCATCCGGCTCCGCCGCGGGCCCCGAAAACCCCGGAAAATCCGGGTGTTAGCCGGACTTCCACAACCTCCGCCCTGTCGCCGGTTCACGCTGCAAATCGCGCCCCTCGACAAGGTATTGCGCTGGCAAGAAAGCCCCGGCGGCGCACGGAGGGCAACCCGCCACTCAGGTCAAAATAGCCAATGACCGATTTTGACCGTTTCTGCCCGCATGGATGTTTCAATCCGGTTACATTGCCGCGCTCTCGTCACCTTTGCGCCGTTACAGAGCGCGATTAAATTCGTTTTATCGCAAAAAGAAAATCAACGAAGGGGAAGATGATGCGTGCGAAAGTCCAGATCACCAGCGGCAACCGCTTTCAGGCTCCAGAGCGCGCTGACCGCCGCCCGAAGCTGGCCCTTCGCCAGCGTGCCAGCGACCACCCGATGGCAATGTTCATGGCGCTGGCTGCTTGCGCCTTCGCCGGCATGGCGTTCACGCCGACGGTCGGTCCGGCCTTCGCTTCGTTGCATCCGCCTGCCAACGTCATCGAAGGTGCGCCGACCACAACCACGACCGCCCGCCTGCCGATGCCAGCGATCGATTTCGCCTGCAAGGGGCAAGCCTGGGGCGCCGAGAGCGTGGATTGCCTGCGCGCCATCGCCCAGCAGTCCGGAACGCACAAGGTCCGCGCGATCCGCATGATCGCCAACGCCGTGCCGGTGACCAGCACGCCGAACATCTTCTGATTTTTGTCTCCGGGTTTCTGCCTGGGCATGATTCCGAAAACAGGTTCCCGTTTGGGGATCATACCCTGACCTCCCCGAGCGCACCTCCAGCGCTCTCCTCGGCTCCCGCCGCACGTCGGCCGGGGGCCTCTTTTTATGCTTTCAACGCGGCCTGCTCGGCAATGGTCGAAAGCACGCTGCGTACATCCAGCGTGCTGAACGGTTTTTCGAGGATCTGGGGCCGCTGCTGCGCCGGCAACGCCTCGATTTCCGCCTTCGCGCCGATGAGGTCGCCGGTGACCAGCACGAAGCGCCGCGCCAGGTCGGGGCGCTCGGCGAGCAGTTCGCGGTAGATCGAAATGCCTGATGTGCCGGGCATGCGCAGATCCGAAAAGACGATGTCAGGCGGCATGTGGCCGCTCAAGGTGGCGGCGCTCGATTCCCAGACCGGCGCGATCCGCGACTTGATGCCCATCAATTCGAGAATGTCGGACAAGGACCCGGCGACGTCAGGCTCGTCATCGATGATCAGGGCATGGCGCAGGCCGCTCGATCGCGGCTGGCTTTCGCCAGCTGCGATCATGCCTGCCGAGATAGCGGGCAACTGGACGACGAAACGCGCGCCTCTCGGCTGCACTTCCTCGAACCAGACATTGCCATTGTGCCGCTCGATGATGGATTTCGAAATCGACAGGCCGATGCCGGTGCCGACACCGACCGGCTTGGTGGTGAAATAGGATTCGAAGATGCGGGAGCGGATGGCTTCGGGAATGCCGGGGCCGTTGTCCTCGACCGAGAAGCCGGGATTGCCCCGGTCGCCACGGAAGCTCCGCACCTTGATCAGCCGATCGCCGGCGACGCCAGCCAGGGCGTGCTGGCTGTTGATGAGGAAATTGGCCGCCACCTGCGTCACGTGGTCGGCGTCGGCCATGGCCAGCAAGGGACCCGGTGCGAAATCGGTATCGATGATGATGCCGCTCGAGCGCGCGCCATAGGCGGTCACTTCGAGAGCGGCGCGGATCACCTGGTTGAGATCGGTCTCGGCCTGCGCCGCCGGATGGAGGCGGACCATCGACAGGAAGCTCTTGACGATGCGCCCGCAGCGCTCGGCGGCGGCGCGCACTTTTTCGGCGCGCACCTTGGTCTGCGGATCGCTTGCGAATTCATGCAGCAGCGTCGATTGCGCGACCACCACGGCCAGCGGGTTGTTGAGTTCGTGTGAGACGCCCGCGAGCAGCGAGCCCATCGCCGCCATCTTCTCGTTCTGGTGCAGCTTCTCGCGCTGCCGGTTGATCTCCTCCTCGGCGCGCAGCCTCTCGCGCAGGTCGCGGATGGAGCCGAAGATCAGCCGGCGGTCGGCGACCCGCATCTCGGTCGCCGTCAGCTCGATCGGAAAGACCTCGCCGGCGGCATTCTGCGTCACCGTCTCGAGCCGCTGGCCGACCATGGGCGCGCCGCGGCCGGACATGTAGTCGGCGCCCGAGGAATAGCCCTTGCGGTAATATTCCGGAACGACGGTATCGAGCAGGTCCTTGCCGAGGATTTCGCTGCGCTGGAAGCCGAACATCTTTTCCGCGGCCGGATTGAATTCGATGATCGATCCGGCCTCGTCGATGACGATGATGGCGTCGAGCGAGGCCTGCAGCATGGTGCGGCGGATCACCTCGCTGGCATGGGCGTCGGAAGGGGAGTGTTCGATGGCGTCGCCGATGGCGAGCGCGATGATGTGCAGCGTCGCCTCTTCCTCATCGGTCCATTCACGCTCCTCGACGCAATCATTGACCGCGAGCGTGCCCCAGAGATGGCCGTGCGCGAAGACCGACACCGACAGGAACGACTTGATGTTCTGCTTTTCGAAATCGGCCCTCAGGAACCCCGAGAGATCACGCGTATGCCCGGCGAATATCTTGCCTTGCCGCTCATCCTCGGCCAGCCGCTCCAGCAGCGGATCCGAATTGACGATCGACTGCATGATGACGGTCGGTGAGGCCAGTTCGCCGCCAAAATCGGGGTCGATCCAATAGGCGGCGACCGACTGAGCGAAACCCTGGCCGGGCAGTTCGCGCAAGCGGAACAGGATGCCGCGCTGGCATTCCATGGCGTGGCACAGCGTTTCCAATACGCCGTCCATTTCGCGCTGCCAGTCGCCTGCCTCGCGCAGCCGGCGCACGACACGCACGGCCGCCATCGCCGCGCCTTGCCTGAAACCCTGCATATCCGTGCTTGCCGTGTCGCCCGTCATTGTCAGCCGCTATTCCAGAGTCACGCCATCGATCGGCTGGCAACGGCCGTGGAGCGGAACCCCCGTGGGTCTGACGCTCAGTTGCCGTCGCCGGTCGGCAGCGAGAAGATATAGCCTTCGCCGCGTACCGTGCGCAGGAATTTCGGATTGGCCGGGTCCGTCTCGATCTTCTTGCGCAGACGCATGATGCGGATGTCGACGGCGCGCGATGATTCCGGATCCTCGGTGAAGCCGATCGCCTCGGAGATCGCAGCCCGGGTCAAGAGCCGGTTGGCGCGGGTCAGGAAAACCTCCAGCACGTCGAATTCGCTCTTGGCCATGTCGATCACAGTGCCGTTGGCGCCGGTGACCAGCCTGCCGTCGAGATCGGCCTGGAAGGGGCCGAAGGCGACGGAGCGGCGGTCGGTCCTGGCTTTCCTGTCCTGCGGCTCTGTCGGCTGCGGGACACGGCGCAGCACGCTGCGCACCCTGGCCAGCACCTCGCGCAGTTCATACGGCTTGACGATATAGTCGTCGGCGCCGAGTTCCAGCCCGACGATGCGGTCGAGCGCGGTGCCGGCGGCGGTCGCATAGATGATGCCGATCGGCATTTTCGAGCGCAGCCAGCGGCCGAGCGACAGGCCATCCTCGCCAGGCATGGCGATGTCGAGGATGGCCAGATGGAAGGGCTGCGTCTCGATCAGGCTGCGCGCGGCGGCCGCGGTTTCCGCGGTCGCCACATCATAGCCCGCGGCGCCGAGATATTCGGCGACCGCGTCCCTCAGGTCGGGCTCGTCCTCGACGATGACAATTCTTGCCCGCACGATGCTCTCGCTCCCACTTTCAGTGGAAAGTAGATTGGGTATAAACATGATGTCCAGCACTCATATCCGGTTGCCAGGGAACGGTTGGAAAACATGGCCGCACGAGCCGTCATCGCGCTTGTTTCCGTCGCCGAGGTCGTGGCGACCGAGCTTGCCGACCATCTTGAGCGGCGCGGCCATGACGTGCGTCAGGCGCGGCAGCCCTGGGAGGCGGAATCGCTGCTGGAGGGCAGAGGCATCGATGTCGTCGTCGTCGGGGATAGCCTCAGCCAGGCGGAAGGGCGGGATCTGCTCAGGCGTTATGGCGGCCAAGGCGGGGGCGGCGAACATGGACCGGATTTCATCCTGATATGCCGGCCGGCCGATCTCCTCGACAAGGTGCTGGCGCTGGAGCTCGGTGCCGCCGACGTCGTCGAAAGTCCGCTCAATGTCAGGGAACTCGCCGCGCGTGTCGGCGGCCTGCTTTCGCGGCGTGGCAGGGGCACCCAGGAACTGATCGTGCTGGAGAACGCGACCGTCGATCTGAGATCGGCGATCGTCATGCATCGCTCCGGTACGCAGGAGCAGCTCTCGCCCGGCCAGGTGGCGCTGCTCAGGCTGTTCCTGGCGAGCCCGCGCAAGGTGCTGACGCGTGACGACATTATCGCGGCGGCGCCGGCCGAGAATGCCGACGCCTTCGATCGCTCGATCGACTCGCGCATCGTGCGGCTGCGCCGCAAGCTCGATACCGAGACCATCACCACCATACGCGGCGCCGGCTACAGGTTCGATCCGCCGCGGCAGTTCGCCGACTGACGGCTGCCTTTTCCCGCTTGTTGCCCGGATCAGCATCGGCCCTTCCATTTCCGCGCCGATGCGCGCGAGGTTCAGCGCACCACCAGCAATGACGGACCCGAGGCCATGTCGCCGCCGGCGACGAACTCGCTTGCGTGAGCGCGTTCCTTGAGGAGCACGCTGGCGAGTGCGGCAAAGCCGAGCAGACCCTGCGCATAGAGCAGCGCGGAAAGCACGGAAGCTGCGAATTTCGTTTTCATCGTCGGAATTCCCCAAAAAATGCCGGTGTCGCGGGTCGCTTCAGGAAACTCCCGAAGTGCCCGCGCCGCCCACGGAGCCCCCCGTCGCGGCGCGGGCCTTCGGTCCTCTCGGCAGCAAGTTGCCGGAGGGGCCGCGCAAAACCAGCAGCCGAAGGCCAACCCGCCAGAGGGCCTTCAACCGGGCGATGCGCAGGCTGGAAACAATCCAGACCGTGGCGCAAAACAGAGCGACGTGCAGGGTCGAAATCTCGCTCGAACTCATCGCTGCCAGCTTCGCCGCCGGGCGGCCGGCAATGCTGCCGACGCCGCCGATGGCCGCCGCCGCGATGCTGATCCTGAAGAGCCAGGACCGCGTGTTCGTTTTCGTTCCCATGGTCGTTGCCGTCTGCTTTCGTTGCGTCAACTTTTGCCTCCCGTCCGTATCCGGATCATGCCGCCAAAAGCCGCGCTTTGTTGCAGTTTGGTTTCGAAATTCGCCTCCATCCTTTCATATAGCGGCAAGTCGAACTTTCGTTTCGGTATGAATACCTATGTACGTCATCCCTGACCACGTGTTTCGGATGGGACAGTTGCCGACGATACCGATTGCTCTGTTAACCGGGGAAACAAATTCGAAACACAAACGCGTATTTCGCGAAATATCACCGAAACATGCGGGAGGGATAAGCCACCCATCGAATTGGAGCCGGCCTGATCGGCAGAGAGAGGGAACGTCATGCACACCGCCATTTCCGCAAAGCTCATCAACATCACCGCCGCCGCGTTCATGGGCAGCGTGCTTCTGTTCGGCGCAAACGCCGCGCATGCCGCCAACACCGTCGTGGCACGCGTTTCGCTGTCGCAGCAGGTCATGGAAGTCTCGGTCGACGGCCGGCCGACCTTCGCCTGGAAGGTTTCCACCGGCGACAGGGCGCATGTGACGCCGACCGGCTCGTTCAAGCCGACGCGCATGCACGAGATGTGGTATTCGAAAAAGTACGACAACGCGCCGATGCCGCATTCGGTCTTTTTCAGCGGTGGCTACGCGGTTCATGCCACCTATGCCATCAAGCGCCTCGGCCAGCCGGCCTCGCATGGCTGCGTGCGGCTGCATCCGGACAATGCCGCCGATTTCTACCAGCTTGTCGAGACCTTCGGGCCGGCCAACACCAGCATCGTCATCGTCAAGTAGCAGGCAGGTTGCCGCGCTCGGCCATATGCCGGAGCTGCTGGAGCGACCGCCAAAAAAAGAGGCCGGAAAAATTCCGGCCTCTTTTTGTTTCTTGCGTCCTGTGCGTCAGCTCGGCAGCGCCGGCATCAGCTTCGGATCCGGCTTTTCCGCCAGATGCGGCAGGTCCTTGCTGGCGATGAAGGTGTAGAACATGGGCACGACGAACAGCGTGAACATGGTGCCGACCAGGATGCCGGTGAAGATGACGAGGCCCATCGAATAGCGGGCCGCGGCACCGGCACCGCTGGAAACGATCAGCGGCACCACGCCCAGCGCCATCGCGGCCGTCGTCATGAGGATCGGCCGCAGGCGCACCTTGGCCGAGGCGATGATGGCGTCACGCCGCCGCATGCCATGCAGTTCTCGCTGCTGGTTGGCGAATTCGACCAGCAGAATGCCGTGCTTGGTGATCAGGCCGATCAGCGTGATCAGTCCGACCTGGGTGTAGATATTGAGCGTGCCGAGGCCCAAATTGAGCGGCACGATCGCGCCGAAGATCGACAATGGCACCGCCATCATGATGATCAGCGGATCGCGGAAGCTTTCAAACTGCGCCGCCAGCACCAGATAGATGACAATGACGGCCGCGCCGAAAGCGATCAGGATCGTGTTGCCCTGTTCCTTCTCCTGCCGGGACTGGCCGGAATAGTCGATGAAGAAGGTGTCGGGCAGGCTCTCCTTCGCAATGTCCTCGAGGACTTTCAAACCGTCGCCGGTTGTGACACCGGGCAGCGGCAGCGCCGAGATCGTCGACGAATTCAACTGGTTGAACTGCTCGATGGCCGCCGGCGAGGCATTGTTCGAAATCGTGACCACGGCCGACAGCGGCACCATCTCGCCCGTCACGCTGCGTACGAAGTATTGGCCGAGCTTTTCGGGATTGTCGCGGAATTCCTGCGGCACCTGCGGAATGATGTCGTAGCTGTTGGAGTCGCGGTCGAACTGCGCCACTTCAGCGCCGCCGACCAGCAGCGTCAGCGTGCGGCCGATATCGGCGATCGGCAGGTTGAGGGCGGCGGCGCGGTCGCGGTCGATAGTCACCGTCACCTGCGGCGCATCATAGGCCATCGAATTCTGGACGACGATGAAGCGGCCCGAGGCCTGCGCCTTGTTCTTGATCTTCTCGGCTTCCTCGAACACCTGAGCGGAATCGCCGGTCGAGCGCACCACCATGGAGATCGGCAAGCCGCCGCCGGAGCCTGGTAGCGTCGGCGGCGCGAAGACAAAGGCCTGGACACCCGCCACCTTGGCGATACGAGCCGTAATGTCGGCCTGCAGTTCCTTCGAATTGCGCTTCCG
>NZ_RZSJ01000249.1:0-8354 GCF_003998025.1 Mesorhizobium sp. M8A.F.Ca.ET.021.01.1.1 | reverse complement strand
GCGTGGCGGCGCGGGTACCTTGAAACGGTAGGTTTGCCCATCGGCGATCAGCACGCCCGCCTCGCGCTGGAAAAGCCTCGGCCGGACGGGCGAAGGAGCCCGCTTCGGCCGCATGGCGGGTTTGGCCGGCTGCGGGGTGGCACCGGCACGGCTGGTTTCCGCCTTGGCGGCGCGGCTCGCCGCCTTGGCCATCGCCGTGCGCGCCGCCAGGCCCTTGCCATTAGCAAAGCCGATCGCGCCAAGCATGGCGTTGCGGTGGACGATGCCGATAATGGCGTTGCGCGATACGCGCGCGCCGCGCTGTACGCTGAACGCCGCCGCAATCCTCGAGGCCGAAAGCCCGTCCCTCAGCCAGCCGGCAATCGCCTGCAATTCGCTGTCGCTATAGCTTGCCATGTCGGTCTCCATTGCGCGGCCAGCGGCCGCCGCGAACGGCGCCGTCAGGCAAGCGTCGGGTTTGCCCACAGCCGCGATGGGACTGCCGGCCGTGGTCCGGCCTGTCGGCCGCGGGGATTGCTTGTGGAAGGGCTGCTTTCAGCCCGGCCGGTCGACGGGCGCGTCAAGCCGCGGACGCGCAGTGTCCCTGTCGGGGGCGGAAACCGCCCTGCCCGTCGTCGGCTCGTCGGCGATGACGGTGCGGTCCTGCGTGCGGATCAGGAAACACCCGGCGGCCGCGTCGAATGGGGGGCCGGAGCCGCGGGGAGCGGCGGCTCCGGCCGTTCCGGCCGCCGCTGACGGGCGGACCGGACGCGAGGCCGATGCGTCAAGGCAATCGGCTTCGCGCTTCGCCCCGGCCGGGGAGGAGGAGGCCGGGTCGGAAGGGAAAGGGCAGCCCGGCAAGGCCGGGCTGGAGGCGCTGTCGACTCTGAGGGGGTTGAGTTTTTGCATGAGGCGATATAAGCATAACTCAAAAATCGATGCAAGCCATTCTTTCATGGACGAAAGCAGGACTTGTCGGTCACATGAGGCCATGGTGAAAACGCAATTGTCGATCAGGGTCGGAGCCGCGATCCGCCAGGCACGCAAGCAGCGCGGCCTGGTCATGCGCCACATCGCCGAGCACAACGACACCGATGTCGCCGCCGTCGGCAACTGGGAAACCGGGCGCAACCTGCCCAAGACCGAGAACCTGTTGAAGACCGCCGCCTTCCTGCGTGTCGACCCCGTGGCGCTGGGCCAAGGGCAGGTCGTCTTCCTCGACGATGCCGGCCCGGTGGCGGACGCCGAGATCGTCACCGATGCCGGCCCCCTGCCGGCCGGAGCGATGGATATTCCGGTGCTGGGCGCCGCCGTCGGCGGTGATGACGGCGACTTCACCTTCAACGGCGAATCGGCAGGATACGTCCAGCGTCCGCCGGGAGTCCGCAACCTGCCGAAAGTGTTCGCGCTGCACGTGCTCTCGGATTCCATGGTGCCGCGTTATGAACCCGGCGACATGATCTATTGCGGCGGCCGCGACGCGGTGCCGGGCGACCATGTCGTGATCGAGACCTTTCCGGAAGAGAACGAGAAGAACGGCAAGGCCTTCATCAAGAAACTGGTCCGGCGCACGGCGGGCGAGCTGGTGGTCGAGCAGTACAATCCGCCCAAGACGCTGACCTTCAACCGCTACGCCATCAAGCAGGTCTGGCGCGTCATCCCGCTGAAGGAACTGCTGGGGTATTAGGAGCGCCTGCCTTTCCGGATCCAGGCCGCCCTCACCGGCACGCCGGCGTTCTTAACCGTTGATATTTGGCGAAACCATCCGCAACAGCTTACTTTCTCCCCGTCTCTATACGGGGAGAAATGTCCGGCAGGACAATGAGGAGCAGCACCAAGATTTCGGCAAGTGGCGTCTCGAATGCCACCTCAAAGAAAACGACCAAGCTTGCAACTCCCTCGCACCATCAGAATAGAAGTTCAATTCCGCCAAATCAGCGCCGCCCCTCATCCGCCTGCCGGCACCTTCTCCCCGTATAGTGACGGGGAGAAGGGGCTGGGTTGCCGCATCGCGTCACAATGTTGGCGAAATCGTCCATGACGGCACGTCCTTTGCTCAAGCCCGCCTCGCCTCCACCAGCACCTCACGATCGCCCAGCATCCGTGCCTCGCTGCGCACGCGCTGGCGCTCGTCGATGAACGCTGCCTGGATCGAGATCGCCGTGCCCGGCAGTCCGTCGGCACGGCAGGCCGAGCAGACGATGCGCCCCGACAACGCGGCCAGCGGCGTGTTCCCGTTGACCCCGAAGCGCTTCAACTGATCGGGCCGCCACCACCTGTTGCGGCCGCAATCGGCGCACTCGACCGACAGCGAGGCGACCTGCGCGATCACTGCTTCCCTGCCCGGCAACGCCATCATCCCCTGTCCTTTTGTTTCTGATTTGTTCCTATCTTCCCGTGTTTTGAAGCGGGAGTCGAGTCGCAGTTTCCAAACTCCTCCAAAAGTCTTTCTTTTATGTCTTTTTGAGTTATGCTTATATACACCTCGCATATGTGAGTCGGCGTGGAATGACCCGCGCCTGGATGCGGGAGCAAGAATGGATGCCGCCGATTTCGCCCGCGCCTGCGGTTACACCGGCGACAGTCCCGCCTTGCTCGAAGCCTTCGAGGCGATCCGCCGCAACGGCATCGCGCAAGCCCGTCTCGATCATTTCAGGCGCAAGGCCGTCATCGACGAAATGAAGCAGTCGGAGCCTCTGTTCCTGGCCGCGATCGGCCCGGCGCTGTCGGCGCATGAAGCCATCGAGGATGCTGCCCGTTTCATCGCCGGCTGGCGCAACATGCCGCGCTGGCGCCAGGAACGGCGCCTGCCCGATCTCGCCAGGGCGAAAGAGCAGCGTCTCGTCGCGCGCTTCTTCCGTCGCTACGGCCATCATCTCTGGGCGCTCGAAGCAGCCTGAGGCTCGGCACGGTTGGACCAGCCATTTGCGGGTTCCAATCCCTGCCTTTTCTTCCTAGATTGCGGGTGGGTGGCTGTTCGTTCGACGTGCATGGTTTGGAATGTTCAAGACTGCCCGCTCAAAAATTCAGAGCTGGATAACGGCCGGCGCGGGAACCATCGCCGCCTTGTTTGTCGCCGGCGTGATGGGGGCGTTTGGCGCCCTGCCCGCCCATGGTCCACCACAATTGCCGCCAGACGCCGTCATCGACGCCGGACGCTGGCGCCTGCAACCGGTGCGGGCCTATGTCAGCCATGCCGGGGTCCATGGCGTGCCGTTGAAGCCAGGCCAGAAGGCGCTGGTGCTGGAAGTCGACATGACCAACCGCACCGCGCAATCCGACAAGGGCTATTTCAACGTCTTCACGCCGGACGGCATTGTCCTGCCCGACTCCTCGCCGATGATCGTGCTGACACGCGATTCCACGATGACGCCGGAACTGCATCCGGGGATGACTGAGCGCATGGCCTATGTCTGGCCGCTTGCCGGCGACGCCACCGTGCCGGCAAATCTCGCCTTCGGCGTCACCGCCGAGATCTTCAAGCCGCGCGACAATCTCTATGGCGCGCCCGGCTGGTACAATCCCTACCGGCTCGGCACCGTCACCTTGCCGGTCACCGACCTGTCGGCGACTGGGCAGCCGGCGATCGGGCAGCCGGGGAGCGGCTCATGAGGATACGCGTGCTTGGCAATCTGGCGGTCCTTTGCGCGACCGTGGCGCTGAGCTACGGCATGCAGGTAACGAAGCCGCATTATGCCGACCTCACCGCACCAATTCCCATCGATGGCGCCATGCACGACACGGTGCGCGCGCGCAGCTTCGCTGTCCGGCTCGACAAGGTGATCTTCGCGCGCCAGCTCAAGGCCAGCCAGTTCGGCCAGGAAAAGCTTTTGACGACCAGCGGCCTGTGGGTGGTGGCGACGACAAACCTCACCGCGACCGGCGCTTCCACGGCGGTGGCCGACGGCACCTGGCAAGGCCCGACCGGGTTGCGCTATCACCAGACGGAGCGGCTGGGCTACCGCCAGGACATGCCGCCGCACGGCGTCGATCCGGGCCTGGACAAACGCGGCCTGTTCGTCTTCGAAGTGCCATCGGACCAGATCCGCGGCGCCAGGCTGCTGATCGCCGCGCGCCAGTTCGGCCCGCTCGACGCGCAGGCCCGCATCAGCCTCGATGCGCTGCCGACCGGCGCTGACGGCCAGCCGTCCGACATCCTGCCGGAATTCGACCTCGATGCCGCGCCGGGCCAGACATCGCAGGGCCAGACACCGCAGGGCAAGACATGAGCGCCGTTTCGACGGAACGGGCCGTCGACCCGCAAGCCGAGCGAAAATGGCGCCGGCGCGGCCTTGTCGCGCTCGCCGCCCTGTTGCCGCTGACGCTGGCCGAGACCAGTTATGACAGCGTGCGCGAATGGCTGCATGGCGAGGACCTCATCGCCAGGGATGTCGAGTTCGGCCAGTCCGTGCCGTTCGGCGGCAGCGGCTGGAAGCTGGCCGATTTGCGCGGCGGCAAGGCCGGCCGCCTGCCCGACCACGCCTTCGCCGTCATCGCCACCTTCACCGTGACCATCGGCGACCCGGACCTGCGTAAACAATGGCTGGGCTGCAAGCTGATGCTGACCGACGCCGCCGGCCGTCGCTGGCTGCCCGATTTCATCTCCGGCGTCAGCCTGCCGGAGGGCGCGATGAACTGCGCCCAGGCGATCTTCTCCGGCGCCAGAAAAGGCGACGTCATCACCGTCGGCGACACTTTCATCGTGCCCGAGGACGCGGTGAAAACCATCCGCCCGGCCGTCGGCCTGGGCAGCGAGCGGCCGTGGTACCTGCGTTTTCAAAGGCCGCCGAAATAGCTACTTTCTCCCCGTCACTATACGGGGAGAGGAACGCACGCCTACGCCGCGGCTTCACTAACTCCATTCCCCGCCCCCTTCGACAGCGAGAACGCCGTCTCCAGCACGGCGGCGAGAAAACAGATCCTGATCGGCTCGATCAGGATGCCGGTGGAGGAATCCTGGAAGGGACTGCCGAACAGCAGCGTCACCCCATGCGAAAGGATCTGCCAGACGTCGAGCTCGTGCGGGCCGATCAGCCTTGTCGCGCCAAGCCACAGCCAGGCGGCGCCCCAGTCGAGCAGGCGGTAGCCGACGATCAGCGTGCACAGCAGCACCAGGCTGGAACTCACCGTCAGCCGCACGCCATTGGCGATCGGCAGGTAGCGCGAACGGTAGCCGGCGATGAAATGCTCGACGAAGTCGCGCAGGAATTTCGGCAGTCCGGCATAGCGCTGGCCGAACCGTTCGACGCGGCCGTTGACCCGCATCAGCGCCGCGTCGTCGCGCACCTCATAGCCGTAGATCAGCGCCGCCATGACCAGCCAGATCAGTGGCAAAAGCATGTAGAAGAACAGATTGACCGCCACCGTCGAGGCCGCGATCGAGGTGATCTCGACCGGCACCACTGGTGCGGCGCTCGCCGCCGTCACCACTGGTGCGGCGCTCGCCGCCGTCACCACTGGTGCGGCCGTCGCGACCGGAACCGGGCTCGCCAGCCCATCGATGGACGCCTGCAGCACGGACCAGAAGTTGCGGCTCATCAGCCATTGCAGCGCGCTGTCCTTCCAGCGGCTGATGACGTAGAGGCCGACGAAGATCCAGTTGGTCTCGCAGATCACCACGACGATCTGCCAGAACGACGTTGCCGTCGTCTTCGTCTGCATGAATTTGGCCAGCCGGCGGACCAGCCAGGAAACGGCGACCGAAATCAGCAGCCAGCGCGAATCGAGCACGTCGAGCACATTGCCGCTCTGGCCGAAACCGGCCTGGTCGAGCGAGGCGCGCGAATACTGCCGCACGATATCGCCAAGAAATCCCCAGGCGGCGTAGTAGGCGAAGAACGGCAGCAGCGCGATGGTGATCATGCGCACCAGCCGCGAGCCGCGCTGGTCTGCATCGCTCGTCTCCTTGCCGGCGACTTTGCTCTCGGCGGCCTTGTCCGCGCCGCGCTGCGCGGCCAGCACATTGGGCAGGCCCGGCCGCAGCACATGGAACATCGCCACCGTCACCACCAGCTGCGCCAGCGCCACCAAAGTGAGCATGGCAAGCCCGGCGAAATGGTTGGCGAGCGCCACCTTGGCCGCCAGTTGCAGGAGGAGATCGCCGGCCAGCACCCCGGCCAGCACCAGCGCCACGAGCTGCGGCCAGAAGCGCCGCAGCAGCGAAAAACTCAAGCTGATCGGCCTGATGATGTCGGCAACCATGAGCATCCCTCATGACGCCACCCGCCCAAGCCTTTCTAGCAAGGCGCCGATGTTTTGCAACCGGGCCGGGAACTGGCCGCGCATCCGCTGCACGCGGCCATGGTGCCGCGCACCCCTACCGTCTCACCCGCGACTTCAGCCAGCGGTCGAACGCCACCGCCAGGATCAGGATCAGGCCGATGACGATGCTTTGCGTGTAGGACGACACGTTGTTGAACTGCAGCCCGTTCTGCAGCACGCCGATCAGGGCAGCCCCCACCACCGTGCCGCCGACCGAGCCGATGCCGCCGAACAGCGAGGTGCCGCCGATGACGACGGCCGAGATCACCGTCAGCTCGTAGCCGATGCCGGCGACCGCTTCGGAAGAATTCAGCCTGGCCGACAGCACGAAGGCGGCGAGCCCGGCGAAGAAGCCGACGATGACATAGACCGAGACCAGGATGCGGTCGACGCGCAGGCCCGACAGCCGTGCCGCTTCGGCATTGCCGCCGACGGCGTAGACGGCACGGCCATAGCGGGTGTAGCGCAGCACGATGTGGCACAATATGGCGGCGATGGCGAAGATCAGCGCCGGCACCGGCACCGGGCCGATCAGCCCTGTGCCGAACCAGCGCATGGAGGCATCGAAGCCGGAGATCGGGCCGCCATTGGAGATGGTCAGCGTCAGCCCGCGAAACACCGTCAGCCCGCCCAGCGTGACGACGAAGGGCGGTACTTTCAGCCTCGTGATGGCGAACCCCTGCACGCCGCCGGCGAGAGCGCCGACCACGACGGCGGCCAGCAGCGCCGCGAACCAGCCATAGCCCTGCGTGCCTGATGTCGACAGCGACAGCGTATTAGCGGTGCCGCCCTTGGCGACCACGGCCGCCACCATGCCGCAGAAGGCGAGCAGCGAGCCGACCGAAAGATCGATGCCGGCGGTGAGGATGACGAAGGTCATGCCGAGCGCGATCAGCCCGGTGATCGAGATCTGGCGCGTGATGTTGAACAGGTTGATCGGGTCGATGAAGCTCGGCTTCAACACGGTGAAGACGACGACGAGGGCGGCCAGGAACAGCAGCGGCCCGAAGCTCATCAAAAGCCGCGCGATCGTCACGCCGCCGCGCTGGTTCTGTTCCTCGGCGATGCTCATCGTGCCTGTCCCCCCGCGTCCTGTGCCGGCGTATCCTGCCTGTCGAGCGCCATCAATTCCATCAGTCTTTCCTCGTTTGCCTCGACGCCTGGCATCTGCCCGGTGATGCGCCCCTTGCGCATGGTGACGATGCGGTCCGACACCGCCAGCACCTCGGGCAGTTCGGACGAGATCATCATCACCGCGATGCCCCGCGCTGCCAGTTGCACCAGGATCTGGTGCACCTCCGCCTTGGCGCCGACATCGACGCCGCGCGTCGGCTCGTCGACAACAAGCACTTTCGGGTCGCGCGCCAGCCAGCGCGCCAGGATCACCTTCTGCTGGTTGCCGCCCGACAGGCCCTCGATCGCCTGCTCGGCCGAGGCCATGCGGATCGACAGCATTTTGCGGAAACCCGACAGCGCGTCGCGCTCGCGCCGCTCGGCCATGAAGCCGAAGCCGTTGCTGAAG
The DNA here is from genome assembly GCF_003998025.1 of Mesorhizobium sp. M8A.F.Ca.ET.021.01.1.1. Lineage (NCBI taxonomy): Bacteria > Pseudomonadati > Pseudomonadota > Alphaproteobacteria > Hyphomicrobiales > Phyllobacteriaceae > Mesorhizobium > Mesorhizobium sp. M8A.F.Ca.ET.021.01.1.1. Next base: position 592 of record NZ_RZSJ01000249.1, on the reverse strand, counting down.
CGCCCAAGCGAGGCGACGGAGAAATTCGGCAATATACCAAGGGCTGCGAAGATCGCCTGGTGCTTGCGGTCCTCCGGCACCAGGCCGATGCCGAGCTTGATGGCGTCGGCCGGCGATGCGGGTGCTATTTCCTTGCCGTCGAGCGTGATCGTGCCCGCCGCGATGCGGTCGGCGCCGAAAATGGCGCGGGCGAGCTCCGTGCGGCCCGAGCCGACGAGCCCGGCAACGCCGAGGATCTCGCCGGCCCTGAGGTCGATGTCGACGCCGTCGAGCACGATGGCATGCGGCGCCTCGGGGTCGCGCACGGTGCGCAAGCCCCGGACGGACAGCACCACATCGCCGGCCACCGCGCGTTGGGCGGGCCGCGCGTAAAGTTCGGAAGCGGCGCGGCCGACCATCTTCTCGATGATGGCGGGCAGCTTGATCGGCCCGCCCTGACGGTCGAGATGCCCCGCCAGCCTGCCGTCGCGCAGCACCGTCATGCGGTCGCAGATGGCGGATGCCTCCTCCAGCCGGTGGGTGACGAACATGATGGCGACCTTGTCCTTGCGCAGCCGGTCCATGATCGACAGCAGCCGCTGCACCTCGGTCT
>NZ_RZSJ01000248.1:0-8368 GCF_003998025.1 Mesorhizobium sp. M8A.F.Ca.ET.021.01.1.1 | reverse complement strand
ATCCGACCGTGCCCGATCACGACACGATCGCGACTGCCGTCTTCTCGCAGCCGGAAATCGGCACGGTCGGCTTGTCAGAGGACGAAGCCGTCAAGCGCTTCGCCGATATCGAAATCTACCGCGCCAGTTTCCGGCCGATGCGGCACACGCTGTCGGGCCGTGACGAAAAGATGCTGATCAAGCTGGTCGTCGACGGCGCTTCGCGCAAGGTTCTCGGCGCCCACATACTGGGGCCGGATGCCGGCGAAATGGCGCAGCTGCTCGGGATCCCACTGAAGGCGGGGCTGACCAAGGACGATTTCGATCGCACCATGGCCGTGCATCCGACCGCGGCAGAAGAGCTCGTCACCATGTACAAGCCGACCTATCGGGTGAAGGACGGCGAGCGCATCTGACGCCTCGCCTACCGGCGCGCCGCCACCAGCCCTGGCCGGCGGCGGCAGTCAAACCGCTATAGCAACGTGCCGCGCAGGATGACGAGCGCCACCGAGAAATAGATCACCAGTCCGGTGACATCGACCAGCGTGGCGACGAACGGCGCTGACGCACTGGCTGGGTCGAAACCGATCCGTTTCAGGGCGAAAGGCAGCATCGACCCCGAGAGCGAGCCGAACGTGACGATGCCGACCAGTGCAGCACCAACCGTTGCGGCAATCAGCGGCCAGTGCGGGCCATAGTCGTAGAAGCCCATATATTGCCAGAGCGCGATCCGGCAGACGCCGACCACGCCGAGCATGGCGCCGAGCACGAGACCGGTGGGCAATTCGCGCAACGCCACCCGCCACCAGTCACGAAGGCCGATCTCGCGCAACGCCAGCGCCCGGATGACCAACGAGGTAGCCTGTGAGCCGGAATTGCCGCCGGAGCTCATGATCAGCGGGATGAACAGCGTCAACACGATCGCTTTCTCCAGCTCGCCCTCGTAGCTTTGCATCGCATTGGCCGTCAGCATCTCGCTGATGAACAGCGCGCAAAGCCAGCCGCCACGCTTCTTGATCATGGCGAGGAAGCTCATCTTCATATACGGCTCGTCCAGAGCCTCCATGCCGCCGAACCGATGCACGTCCTCCGTGGTCTCCTCGATCATCGTGTCGATGATGTCGTCGATGGTGACGATGCCGAGGATCTTGCCGTGGTCGACGACAGGGACGGCGAGCAGATCGTATTTGGAGATCGTCTGCGCCAGGTTTTCGCGATCGGCCAGCGGGCTGACCGTCACCGGCATGCGGTCGGGCGCAACCGACAGGATCGAGTCGCCCGGCTCACCGGTGATGAGCCGCCGCAAGCCCGTCGACCGCACTAGGAGGTGTGTTTGCGGATCGACGATGTAGATTGCGTAGATGGTCTCGCGCGTCCGCTCGACCTTGCGGATGTAATCGAGCGTGCGCCCGACGGTCCAGTCGGAGGGAACGCTTACGAACTCCGTCGTCATGATCGAGGCGGCGCTGCCTTCGGGATAGCCCAGAATGGAAAGCAGGGTCGCGCGCAGTGGCGGGGCCAATGCGCCGAGCAGTTCGGAGCGTGCCGGCTCGTCGAGTTCGCGCAGAATGTCGGCCGCGCGGTCGACGGACATGGCGGTGAGCAGCTTGCTCGCCTTGGGGCGTGGCAGGGCCTCCGCCAATTCGGGCGCGCTTTCGAGCTCAGGCTGGTCGAAAATCTCGACCAGCCGTTCGAAGGGCACGGCGCAAAGCAGCTCCGTCGCGGTTTCGCGCGACTCATGATTGAGCGCCTCGACAACGTCGGCGACATGGTCGTTGGCAAGGATGCGGGCGATGGCGACGGCCTCATCGTCCGCTACGGGGAAAAAATCGTTCATGGTTCACTCCTTGCCGTCCGGCAGGACGTGAACCATTCAGGTCACGTCTAGGCGGACGGCGGTTGCGTTCGACTGTGACTATCGCCAGGCATGGCGCGGTGACCTTTCTGCTTGCGGGTTCGCTTTTGACTGTCTGCAAGCCGGCGCAACATAGGAGCGAGCCTTGCCGAGTCAATCGCGGTGAGGAGGGAAAACAGTCCCGAACGGCCCTGATCGCGAGACTGTGATCACGGCGCGCGGGTTGACGCGGAAGTTCCCGTTACGTCGTCGTTATTTCTGCTTCAGCCGGCGCGAGAACCGCGTCCATTTGTCCTCGACCGGCCTTGGTTGGACCAGGATCGTGGTGAGTTCGACGGGCAGGCTCGGGGCGAGCGGCTTCTTGGTGGCGACACCGTCGGCAATCAAGACCATCGAGTGGTAGAACTCGGTCCCCGCAGCCGATCTCGGCGCCACGGCTTCGTGCATGACACTGATCACCGTCACATCGGGGCAGTTGTCCTTGATGGCCTGGTGGAAGGCAATCTTGCCGTCAGGATCGAGAGCACCGGTCGCTTCGTCGAGGAACAGCAGCCCCGGTTGCTGCAGTATGATACGAGCCACCACAAGCTTCTGCTTCTGGCCGCCCGACAGAACCTGATCCCAGCTTTTACCCTCGCGGCTTTCATTGGCCATGTGTTCGATGAAATCGCCAAGGCCAGCCTTGTGCAGCGCGGACGCAACCTGGGCATCGCCATGGTCGCGCTCGGAGCCGGGCAGGCAGACCAGCTGTTTCAGCGACACCTGCGGCAGCTTGACCTCCTGGGCGGCATAAAAACTCTTCACGCCCTCGGGGAAGACGATGGTGCCGCGGCCATAGGGCCACAAGCCGTTGATCGCCTTGATCAGCGAGGTCTTGCCGCAACCGGATTCGCCTTTCAGGAAGGTCCATTCGCCGCGCCGGAAGCGCAAGTTGGCGGAACTGAGGAATGGCGTCGCGTCCTCGCCCTGGTGCGCCAACTCCAGCTTCTGGATGGTCAGGCCGAAAACCGGATTCTGGTTGGCGTAGTGGAAGTCGGAACGGCCGCTCTGGCTGTAGAATTCCTGCGGGTGCTGGACATTCTCGATCGCGTTGGCGAGCTCCGTCACGCGCTGGCTGTTGGCGCGAAGCGTGGCTATGGCGGGCATCACATGGATGAACCACGAACACTGGCTGATGAGCTGGGCAACCATTTCGGAGCCGGTGATGTAGCCTTTATAGTCCAGGCGGCTGTGGATGAACGGCACAAGGCCCGGAGCATAGGCTACCATGCGCGCGCCGATGAAATTGTAGATCAGCTCGAACGACATATAGCTGGTGTTGACGACATTCAGCCGTCCCCAGGTGCGATCGATGTCGACATAGAGCCGGTCGTGCATCGCTTTCTGGACGCCCTCGCCATGTGAGGCGGCGACATGGAAGCTGCGGCGCAGAAATGTCGTCAGTTCGCTACGATAGCTTCCCTCGGCCCTCTGCATGCGAATATTGAGACGTTCCAGCAGGCTGCCGAGCTTGACGGCGATCCAGGTGTTTAGGGGCACGTAAGTGGCAACGGCAAGAAGGGCGAGAACGGCGCTGCCATAGCTGCCAAGGAACTCCAGACCTTTGACTTCAACTGACGACTGCAACAGGTTCTGGCCGATAAAGTAGAGCGAGGTCGCCAGCCCCAGCACGCCCATGGCGAGGCCGATCGCACCGCCGGTCATGTCCTTGATCGATTCCTGGATGCGCTGGTCAACGTTGTCGGGCGCAACGATGCCGCCGTCCGCGGAACCATGTTGAGCATGGAAATGGGTATGGTTGCCGTCGAGCAAGGCCTGGTTGAATTGGTCGTTCAGCCAGCCACGCCATTTGCGGTGCAAGGTTGCCGAGACGAGATTGCGTATACCGGTGAAGCCGGCATCCTTGAGCAGGACCAGCAGCACCAGCACCCCGGCGTTGGTCAGGATTGTCTCCAGCGGGCGAGTGTTGGCGGCATCGTGCAGGAAGGCGATCGAATTCACCAATTCGCCCGAAGCCATGGCGAACCACACGCTGGCCTTGCTGGACAGCGCGGTGAGCAACGCGATCACCAGCGTCAGCGTCCAGGCTTCCTTCCAGCGGTCCGAGACCCAGTAGGCTCGCACGAGGCCCCAAAAATTGCGCATCGAGGATACCGGCGTCAGATGCGACCGCCCTGAGGCACCGCCTTGTAGTCCATCCGGTACTGACTCTTGCGATCGTCTGCCGATCCGAATCACGATCCCGCCCAAACCTTCTTTGTTTTGTTACGGATGGTAACACCAATTGATCATTTTCCATTAATTTTTAAAGCGGGCATGCGAGATTGCGTCCGCAGCCGTTGCCCTGAGGCAACATATTGATGGCTGGATCGCCATCCGAACGCCTGGCAATAACCAGAAAATCTCTATTTATTTCAGTCTTTTAGACTCTGCATAAATTACCGCGACAAATCTTCCCCAAGGGAAGCTCCGGACACGGTTTTGTGACTCAAAAATCGTTTGGGCCGGCCGAGTTTCTTATCGGGAACTGACCAGAATTCCCGAAACACGCCGTCCTTGATGTCTGATTCATGGCGTCGGAGCTCAGTTTGCTCACGCAACCCTGCTCTTGCTATCGGCGCGGGGATGGCTGGCTCAGCCGGCCTTTTCCAACTCGCCACGCGCCTTGGCGGCCGCCACCTGGCGGATCGCATCAGCCAGCGTGTCCGCGTCCTGCGCGCCCATCACGGCATATTTGCCCTCGATCAGGAAGCACGGCACGCCTGTGATGCCCATGCGCGACGCGGTGGCGATTTCCGTGCGAACCGCTTCGACATCGGCATCGCTCGGCAACAGCGTTTCAACAACAGAGGCATCCATGCCGGCCTCCCGGGCGGCTTCGACCAGCACGGTGTGGTCGCCGATGTTGGCGCCTTCCTCGAAATTCAACTGGAACAGGCGGCGCACCAGCCGGTTCTGGACGTCCTCGCCGGCGGCCCCGGCCCAGCGGATCAGCCGATGCGCATCGAGCGTGTTCGGCGCCACCTTGATGGCATCGAAGGCAAAGGAAATGCCCTCGGCTTCGCCAAGCGGTTCGATGCGGGCGTGAATTTCGCGAATGCGCTCGTCGCTGCCGAACTTGGCCAGCATGTATTCCTGGCGGTCCTTGCCTTGCGGCGGAATGGTCGGATCGAGCTGGAACGGCCGCCAGCGTATGTGCACTTCGACATCACCGGCAGCCGCCACCGCCTTGTCCAGCCGCTTCTGACCGATGAAGCACCACGGGCAGACGACGTCCGACACCACATCGACGGTTATGGCGTTCGCTTCGCTCATCTCTATCTCCGGATCTTCAGTTCGGTTTGCGCCACCAGGTCGGCAGCTGATAACCGAATATGGGCGTCTTTCGCGGATGTTCCAGATAATTCCAGTAAGCAAGCCACTGTTGCGTGTTGTACTGCATCGGCACCAGGTAATTGCCGGAGATCAGCAGCCGGTCGAGCACGCGGACAGCGGCGACATAATCCTCCTTCGAACGGGCTCGCAGCATTGCGTCGATGGCCGCATCGATCGCCGGATCGGCGACGCCGGCGAGATTGAACGATCCTTCGGTCCTGGCCGCTGCGGACGACCAGCGCCCGATCTGCTCGATGCCGGGGGACAACGAGTTGTTGAAACCGCTGGAGCCGATCAGCACCTCGAAATCGAAACGCTGCTTGCGCGACTGGATCTGGTCGCCGTCCAGGCTGCGTATGCTGACGTTGATGCCGATCTTCTCCAGTGTACGCTGATAGATGCCGGCTAGGCGCTCTTCGTCCTGCGATGCGGTCAGTATCTCGAAGCCGAAAGGTTTGCCGTCGGGATCGAGCATCGTGCCATTATTCACGTGGTAGCCGATGCTTTTCAGAAGATCGAAAGCGGTCTTCAGCACCTTGCGGTCCTGGCCAGAACCGTCCGTCACCGGCGGTTTCCAGGTGCCGTCCATGACGTCGGCCGGCACGCGGCCGGGGTAGGGGGCCAGAAGCGCCTTTTCCCTGTCGTCAGCCGGATGGCCGAGCGCTGAAAGCTCGGAATTCTGCCAATAGCTCATCGTGCGGGTGTACTTGCCGCCGAACAGATTCTTGTTGGCCCATTCGAAATCATAGAGCATGCCGAGTGCGCGCCGAACCACCGGGTTGGAAAATTTCGGCAGTCTCGTGTTGAACAGGAACCCGGTCACGACGGGCGGGATGCCGGTGTCGAAGGTTTCAGAGATCACGTCGCCTCTATGGAAGGCGGGAAAGTCGAGATCGCGCTCGCGTTTCACCGGGTCGCCGTCGTCGTCGATGGCGCAAAGCCCCTTCTTGAAGGCTTCGAGCTTGGCGTTGGCGTTGAGAAAATACTCGATGGTGATCTGGTCGTAGTTGTCGAAACCGCGCTTGGCGGGAACGTCCTTGCCCCAGTAGTCGGGGTTGCGCTTGAAGACGATGCGCTGGCCGGGCGTCACCTGTGCGATCCTGTAGGGACCGCTGCCGATCAACGGCTTCAGTGTCGTCTTGTCGAAAGTATCGATGTCGAAAGCGTGCTTGGGGATGATCGGCGTCAGCGCGATGATCAGGGGAAACTCACGATCGGCCTTGTCGTTGAAGGTGAAGCGCACGCTATGGTCGCCGGTCTTTTCGAGCTTGGCGATCCTGGCCATGCGGTCGCTGTAGGGTGGCCGGCCCTTCTGCGTATAGGCATCGTAAGTGAACAGCACGTCTTCCGGCGTTACCGGCTGACCATCCGACCATTTGGCATTCGGGTTGAGGTGGAACTCGATGCTTCTGCGCTCGGCATCCATGTCGGCGGTGTCAGCCAGAAGTCCGTAGAGAGTAAAAGCCTCATCGGCACTGCGCTGCAGCAGCGGCTCGAACACCAGATTGCCGAAGATCGTGTCCATCATGCCGCGCGCCGTCGTGCGCAGGCTTTTGAGGATGAAGGGGTTGAGATTGTCGAAGCTGCCGACGACGCAATAGGTGATGCTGCCACCCTTCGGCGCGTTGGGATTGACGTAGCTGAAATGGGTGTAGTCCGGCGGCAGGGCCGGTTCGCCCTGCATCGCAATCGCGTACTTCGGCTCCGACAACGCCGGTGGCGACGACAGGGTGAAAAACGATAGTGCGGTGACCAGCCAAACAAGAACGCGGCCCATGACCGTCTCCTTAACAGGTCGGCTTGATGATTCGATCCGCACCCTAGCATGGGGCAACTGCGTGGCGGCCAATGGCGTCGTCAAGAATTACAAGTGAGCGGGCTGGATTCGACGCCGCTTGCAGTGTAACACGCCGTCCGAAGTCATTCTGTTGCCTCATTTTGGCAACAGGTAGCTGGACCACACGGCACGAAAAAGCCGGTCCCGGGATCATTGAGAGGAAGTGCACGACATGACGAGCCTGAACAGCAACGCGTACCGCCTGTCGGTCATGGCCGCAGGCGTGGTTGGCTTTCTCGGCGCAGGACTTCCCTCTGCTTCCGCCCAGCAGCAGCAGCAGATACCGCAGGGCTGGTTCAAGGCCTGCACCAAGCAGGAAGACGTCGACATCTGCAACGTCCAGAACATCGTCACCGCTGGCAATGGCCAGCTTGTCACCGGCGTCAGCCTGATCGAGCTCAAGGGCAAGGTGAACCGCAAGGTGTTCCAGGTGACGGTCCCGACCGGTCGCCTCGTGCCTCCCGGCATCGGCTTGCAGATCGACACCGGCAAGGCGCAGAAGCTCGACTATGTCATCTGCTTCCCGGATCGTTGCGTGGCGGAAGTGCCGCTGACCGACCAGCTCGTCGCCTCGTTCAAGAAGGGTCAGGGGATCACGCTGACCTCGATCAATTTCCAGAACCAGGCCAACCCGATTAAGATCGCGCTGCAGGGCTTCAGCGGCGCCTATGACGGCCCCCCGCTGCAGCAGTCGGACATCGAGGACCGGCAGAAGAAGCTCCAGGATTTCGTCGCCAAGAACAACCAGGACTTCGCCAAGAAGCTCAAGGAAGAGCAGGATAAGGCGAAGACCGCCAACTGATCCGGCGTCGACTCATTATCGTGTCAAAAAAAGCGGGGTCATGCCCCGCTTTTTTCATTTCTGGCTGTACCCGGCATGCCGGAAGTCAGTGCTTGGACTGCCGTTTCGGCGCGTAGCGCCCGTCCGGCTTCTTGTCGAACATTTCCTTGATCTGCGGATGGCGGACGGGTTCTCCCGACTGATCCTCGAGCAGATTCTGCTCGGACACATAGGCGATGTATTCGGTTTCCGAATTCTCGGCGAGCAGGTGGTAGAACGGCTGGTCCTTGCGCGGCCGTACGTCGGCGGGGATGGCGTCGTACCATTCGTCGGTGTTGGCGAATTGCGGATCGACGTCGAAAATGATGCCTCGGAACGGGAACAGCCGGTGACGAACCACCTGTCCGATCGCGAATTTGGCCGTTTTCATCGCACTCACCACTGAATTCCTTGACTTTATTTGGCGCAGACTCCGCATCAATTCAATCCCAAGCGTCTGAGCGCCTCAAAAATACGTGGAATGCGCAACAAAGGTTTTTGA
>NZ_RZSJ01000247.1:0-8376 GCF_003998025.1 Mesorhizobium sp. M8A.F.Ca.ET.021.01.1.1 | reverse complement strand
CTGCAGAACCTGATCGCCGCCGCCGTGCTGGTGCACATGGTGCCGCTGCTTTCCGGGCTTGGCCTCGGGGCGACCGCCGCCATCGTCGGAACGCTGTTCGGGCCGTCACAAGTCTTGAGCCGTTTCATCAACATGGTCTTCGGCGGCAAGCTGTCGCCCTTGATGCTCGCCATCATCTCGGCCAGCCTGATGACAATCGGTGTGGTCGTGCTGGATAGCACCGCGCCTTCCATCGCCGGCGCGGTGGCGTTCGCCGTCATCTTCGGCATGGGCAACGGGCTTTTCAGCATCGTCACCGGCTCGCTGCCGCTCACATTGTTCGGCAGCGATGGCTACGGCCGCCTGCAGGGCAGGGTGATGTCGGCCCGGCTGATCGTCTCGGCTGTCGCGCCTTTTGCCTTGTCGGTCGCCATCGTGCATATCGGCATCGCCTGGTCGCTCGGGGCGATGGCGCTTCTGGGCGGTGCCGCGCTGATTGTACTGGCGGCGATCAGCAGATTGCCGAACGCGCGCGGCGACCGGGTGTGACGTCCGACGCGTTGCCCGCCGGTTCATGCCATCTGGCCGTGCGCCCATCGAGGCATCCGCGCTGCCTCACGACAGGCGGGCCGGTTCGCTCTATCTCCCATGCGGCCGGCCTTCGCGCCTGCCGGCATGGAGGATGAACCAAAGTGACATCAATGCCGGTTGCCAGCCGCGAGGCAGCACCCTTGCCGGTCGCGGCGCTGATGGGTGCCATGGTGTCGATCCAGATCGGCGCCACCTTCGCCAAGACGCTTTTCCCGGCGATCGGCGCGCAAGGCACGACGACGCTCAGGCTCGTCATCGGCGCCCTGATGCTGATCGCGGTGCTGCGGCCCTGGCAGATGCGGCCCTCGCGCGCCACGCTGCCGTGGCTCGTCGCCTATGGCGTGACGCTCTGCGCACTCAACCTTCTGTTCTACGCAGCGCTCGCCAGGATCCCGCTCGGCGTCGCGGTGGCGCTGGAGTTTTCCGGTCCGCTGCTGGTGGCGACGCTGACCTCGCGGCGTGCCAGCGACTTTGGCTGGATCGCGCTGGCGGTCGCCGGCATCGTGCTTTTGTCGCCCTTCATCCACTCGCTGCAGCCGCTTGACCCAGTGGGCGTGATGCTGGCGCTGGCCGCCGGCGGTTTCTGGGCGCTGTATATCGTGCTGGCGCAGAAGGCGGGCGCGGAGCTCGGCACCCGCACCACCGCCTATGGCATGGCCATCGCCGCCGTGCTGGTGCTGCCCTTCGGCATAGCCGAGGCGGGAAGCGGCCTGCTCGCGCCGTCGATCCTGGTCAGCGCGCTGCTCGTCGGCCTGTTCTCCAGCGCGCTGCCGTTCTTCCTCGAGATGGTGGCGCTGACCCGCATGCCGGCCCGCATCTACGGCACGCTGACCTGCCTGGAGCCGGGGCTCGGCGCGCTCGCCGGGTTTCTGTTCCTGCGGGAAAGCCTGACCATGCCGCAACTTGCCGGCATCGCCGCCGTGATCGTGGCCGCCGCCGGCACGGCGCTGACCTCGAAGCCGCCGGTGCCTTCACCGGAGTAAGGGAAGGCCGTCTCTTCGGCCGTCGCCGATCTGCGACGTCGGCTCCTTCATGGACTTCGCAAAAATACAACCCATATTGAGTCCATGGAGCTTTGAGCGTGACCTTCGCGCGGGTGGCCCTTCTTGCCGCGGCCTTCGTCGTCGCGGCTGTTCTTTGTCCCTTCTCCTCAGCCGGGAGCGAAAGGGCGGCCCTAAGCGTCGCCATTGACGGCGCCATCGGGCCGGCAAGCAGCAGGCAGCTCAAGGAAGCGCTCGATGCCGCGGCCAGGCGGGATGCCGCAGTCCTCATCCTGCAGCTCGACACGCCGGGCGGGCTGGTCACCTCGATGCGCGAGATGATCGCCGATATCCTGGCGTCGCCGGTGCCTGTCATCGGCTATGTCGCGCCGGCCGGCGGCCATGCGGCGAGCGCCGGCACCTATATCCTCTACGCCACCCATGTCGCTGCCATGGCGCCCGGCACCAATCTGGGCGCGGCGACGCCGGTGGAGATTGGCGGGCTGCCGTCTCTTCCGGGCGGCGACAAGAGCGACCAGAAGGGCGAGGGCGACCAGAAGGACGCCAACGGCCGGCCGGCGGGCGACGCGATGATGGCCAAGGTGACCAATGACGCGGTCGCCCTGATCCGCTCGCTGGCGGAACTGCGCGGCCGCAACGGCGACTGGGGCGAGAAGGCCGTGCGCGAGGCGGCGAGCCTGTCGGCCAATGCGGCATTGCAGGAACATGTGATCGATTTCGTCGCCCGCGACACCACCGAGCTCTTGCTGCTGGCCGATGGGCGCACCGTCGATGTGGCCGGCAAGAAAGTGGTGCTGGCGACGAAGGGGCTGCCGGTCGAGACGCTGAAGCCGGGCTGGTTCATCCAGCTGCTTTCCGTCATCACCGATCCGAACACCGCCGTCATCCTGATGTTGGTCGGCGTCTACGGCATCGTCTTCGAGTTCACCAGCCCGGGGGCCGTGGCGCCCGGCGTCATCGGCACCATCTGCCTCGTGCTCGGCCTCTATGCGCTCGATCTCCTGCCGATCAACTATACCGGCCTTGCCCTGATGCTGCTCGGCGTCGTTTTCCTCATCATCGAGGCCTTCAATCCCACCGTCGTGCTCGGGCTCGGCGGCGTGGCCGCCTTTCTGTTCGGTGCCGCCATGCTGCTGCGGGTCGAGGGGCCGGGCTTTGCCTTGTCATGGGCGATCATCGGTCCCGCCGCCGCGCTGACCCTTGGATTGGCGCTGCTGAGCGGCACCTATCTCTGGGCGGCGCGCCGAAACCCGCCGCGCGTCGGCGGCGAAGCGATGCGAGGCCAGCCGGCCGAGATCCTCGACTGGCAGGGCGGCGAGGGCCATGTGCTGGCCTTGGGCGAGCGCTGGCGGGCGAAGGCCGATGAACCCGTCGCGGCCGGCGACAGCGTCGAGGTGACCGACATCAGCGACCTCGTGCTGACCGTGCGGCGGCGCGACGCGGGAAGGAATGGAGCAAGGCAATGAACATCGGCTATGTGGCCTACCTGCTGCTTGCGGTTCTTGTGGTTATCTTCCTGTCCGCGGCGATCCGCATCCTGCGGGAATATCAGCGCGGCGTGGTCTTCACGCTCGGCCGCTTCACCGGGGTCAAGGGGCCGGGCCTCATCATCCTCGTTCCCTTCGTCCAGCAGATGGTGAAGGTCGACCTGCGCGTGGTGGTGCAGGACGTGCCGCCGCAGGACGTGATTTCGCGCGACAATGTCTCGGTAAAGGTCAACGCCGTGCTTTATTTCCGCATCGTCGACGCCGAGCGGGCAGTCATTCAGGTCGAGGACTACATGGCCGCCACCAACCAGCTGGCGCAGACCACGCTGCGATCGGTGCTCGGCAAGCACGAGCTCGACGAGATGCTGGCCGAGCGCGACAGGCTCAACAGCGACATCCAGGAGATCCTCGACCAGCGCACCGATGCGTGGGGCATCAAGGTGTCCAATGTCGAGATCAAGCATGTCGACCTCAACGAGAACATGGTCCGCGCCATCGCCAAGCAGGCCGAGGCCGAGCGGCTGCGGCGCGCCAAGGTGATCAATGCCGAAGGCGAGCAGCAGGCGGCGGCGAAACTGGTCGAGGCGGGCCGCATGCTGGCGGCCGAGCCGCAGGCCATGCAGCTGCGCTATTTCGAGGCCTTGCACGATATCGCCGGCGAGCGCTCGTCCACCGTCGTGTTCCCGCTGCCGGTGGATTTGCTCAGCCAGTTCCTGAAGCAGGGGAAATAGAGGAGAGCCAGCATCGGAACTGCCAATCTCGGTCTCGTGCGGGAGATTCCCCGTCTTCGCCCTTGCTGCCGCCAAATTGTCTGACCTTCTCGTTGTCAGAACCTGACGCTGAGATCTGCCTTGGCGCCGTTGTCGGTGTTGTGGCCACCGAACTGGCCGACATAGGACAGGCCGAGCGTGGCATTGGTCGACATTTGCAAGTCGAAGCCGGCCTCGATCACCGCGCTGTCGCTGGCGACGGGCACGCCGGCGATGGCAAAAGCATCGCCGCCGGCGAAGGCGAAGGTCGAGGTCGGCGTGACGTCGCCAAAGGCGTGGCGCCATCCGAGCGTGCCGCGCGCGGTCGCGCTGATGCCGCCGAGCGCGACGTCGGTCGAGGCGCGCAGCCCGAGCGTGGTGAAGGTGGCATTGGTGGTTGAGCTGGCGCTGGTCAGCGCGGCGGCGCCACCTTGCTCGGTGAAGCCGTCAGCATGCACACTGACATAAGCGAGATTGGCGAAGGGCTCGAACTTGAAGCGGCCGACACCAGCCTTGTAAGCGAGTTCGCCGAACACCTGCGCCGTGCCGGCGTCATAGTCAGCCGACAATTGGTCGGCGAAGCCGTTGAAGGCCACCGAGCGTTTTGTCGAGATGCTGTTCCAGCTGTAGGCGGCGCCGGTGCGGAAGGCTATGGCGCCCCAATTGGTGCCGCCGTAGAGTCCGAGATGATAGTTGTCGCTGGCGCCGCTGGAATGGCGGTCGTCGGCGTCGAAGGACGAATGGCTGTAGCCGCCGATGATGCCGACGCGCCAATCGCCGATCGGGCTGTCGGCGCCGACCAGGAGGCCGCCGGTCGAGCGATCGAAGTTGGCTGCATTGCCGTCGCTGCCGGTTTGACCCCAGGAGCCGAAGGCCTGGCCCCAGACGGCGAAGCGGTCGGTGTCGGCGGCCACCATCCCGGGCCCGCCCTCGCCATAGGCCATGACCGGCAATGCGGCTGCGCCGGCATCGCCGAAGGCTGCGCTGATTCGCTTGGTAGCGGCGTCGCGGATGAAGCGGCTGTCTTCCAGCAACATCCCCTTGGCCGAGGCGTGGATTTCGCCCGAGAGCTGGTCGAAGGCGTCCTGGGCGGCCGCCTCACTCGGCAAGGCAAAGATGGCATCAAAGAGCGGATTGCCGCTGCCAAGGCTTTCGGCGCCGCCGCCGGTTGCGATCTGGTTGGGCGTCAGGCCGACCGAGGCGAAGGACTTCGCCTGCACCACATCGAGATAGACATGCGTGGGGTCGTAATTGGCGATAAGGCCAATGAAGGGGCCGGCCCCGCTGAGCGTGTAGGTGCCGGTGACGCCCACATCGGCTTGCAGCACGGTGTAATGCGTGCCCGGCACATAAGGCGCGGCGTCCGTCTTGACGACATCGAGGACCGTGCCGTCGGCGATCGTCGCCGTGCCCGTCGCCAGGATGAGGTCCGACTGGCCGGTCGAGGTGAGTTCGACCTGGTAGATCGAGCCCGCCGCCTGGTCGATGTCGCCCGCGACATTGAGCGTGCCGATCGAATTGCCCGGTGCGATGACGCCGCCTGATTGTGCGACGATGCCGCCAACCGTGCCGTTGCCACCTAGCATTCCGCCCGTGATCGTCACCAGCGAACTGGCCAGCGAACCGTTCACGGCCAGCCGTCCGCCGTTCACATTGGTTGCACCGGTGAAGCCGCTCGAATTGGCGGTCAGGTTCGTCGTGCCGGCAATCTGGTCGATCGAGCCCGCGCCGCCGATCGCCGATGCGAAGGTGTAGCTTGTGTCGGTGTGGTTGAAGTTGATCGCACCCGCGCCTTGTCCGAACTGAACGCTCGCCGCATTGAGCGCGCCGGCCGCCGCCGCTGGCGATCCGCTCGCTGCACCGATATTCAGCGTGCCGACGGAGCCCGCCAGAAGGGCGATGTTGACCACGCCGCCGGCCGACACCACGCCGCCATTCGCGATCGTCAGTGAGCCTGTGCCACTACCTCCAATGTTGAGATCACCGCTACTGGTCCACGTCGAGCCGGAGCCGCTGACGTCGGCGGTACCGATGGATCCGCCATTAAAGCCCAAATAGCCATCGGCATTGGCGACCGTGCCGCCGTTCGAGACGATCAATGAACCGGGTCCGCGCTGACCGACAATAAGGAGGCTGCTGCTCGTCCAGGTTGAGCCCGCGCCGCTGACCATTGCCGAACCCGTCGATCCGACATCAAAACCCAGATAACCAGCAGCGTCGGTGACCATGCCGGCGTTTGAAATCGCTAGCGTGCCGGCGCCATAACCGCCGAGAACGAGGGAAGAACTGTTTGTCCAGGTCGCGCCGACGCCATCAACAAACGCCATGCCCGTCGAGCCCACCTTCGCGCCAATAATCGCAGAGCCGTTGCTGACCGCGCCATGCGAGATCGCCAGCGTGCCGGTGCCATAATCGCCGACAAACAGATCCGCGCTGTTGGTCCAGGTCGAGCCGGCGTTGTCGACAATCACCGTGCCGGTCGAGCCCGCCTGCGAGCCAATGACGCCAGTACCGCTGCTGACCGTGCTGCCATGCGAGATCACCAGTGTGCCCGTGCCGGCACTTCCGACGAACAGGTCTGCGTTCGTCCAGGTCGAACCGGCACCGTCGACGAAAACCATGCCGGTCGAGCCTGCCGAGTTGCCGACATAGGCGGTGTCGTTGCTGATGGCGCCGCCATTGGTGATCGTCACGTTGCCGGCGCCGAGATTGCCGACATACAGATCCGCGCTGCTGGTCCAGGTCGAGCCGGGACCATCGACGAAGACGGTACCTGTCGAGCCCGCGAAGTCGCCGACATAGCCCAAGGCGTTGCTGACCGTGCCGCCATTCGAGACCGTTAGCGAGCCCTGGCCTTGGAAGCCGATGAAGAGGTCGGAAGTGTTGGTCCAGGTCGAGTCAGCACCATTGACCGTCACCAGGCCCTTGGAGCCCACGTCATAGCCGGCATATCCCACCGAACTGGTGACCACGCCGCCATTCGTGATCGTCAGCGCGCCGAAGCCCGCGTTCCCGACCGCGAGCGCTGCGTTAGCCCAGGTCGAGCCAGCACCGTCGACAGTTGCCGTGCCAATGGAGCCCGCCAAATTGCCCAGAATGCCGCTCAGATTGCTGACCTTGCCGCCTTTCGAAATGTTCAGCGCGCCAGTGCCCTGATCGCCGACGAACAGGTGGGAAGAATTCGTCCATATCGAACCCGCTCCGTCGACCGTCACCGCGCCGTTGGAGCCCGCGTGCCAACCGATGGTGCCCATGGCATTGCTGACCGCTCCGCCATTGGTGATGTCCAGCGTGCCGGTGCCAAATTCGGCGATGTAGAGATCCCCACTGTTGGTCCATGTCGAGCCCGGGCCGTCCACCGTTACGGTGCCGGTGCCCAGGCCGTAGCCGACATGACCCACGGTGTCGCTCACAGCGCCGCCGCTGGAGATCTTCAAGGTGCCAGTGCTGCCGGTGCTCAAGGCAAGGAAAAGGTCGGAGCTGTTGCTCCAGACGGAGCCCGGGCCAGTGACGCTCACGGTGCCGCTCGCGTTCGAAACGTAGCCGAGATAGCCGGCAGTGTCGGAGAGGGTGCCGCCGTTCGTAATCGTCAGCGAGCCCGAGTAACTCGCAATGGTGCCCACAAACAGATAGTGGGCGGCCGCACTCGCCGCATCGACCACGGCCGGGTGCGGAAACACCGGATCGAGAATCACGTCGTCGCTCGATGTCGGGACAGCGGCGGGGGTCCAGTTTCCGGCGGCGAACCAGTTCGTGGAGGCGGTGCCGGTCCAGACCTCGGCTGCCGATGCAGGGATCGGCTGGCCAAGGCCGACCAGCGCAGTCGAGGCCAGCGCCAGGCATTTCAACGCGTTAGCCTTGCGGCCTCCAAATGCATTCCGCGGCATTTAACCCCCTGACATGACAGTCGTTTCACCCTGAAGGCTGACATGTCATTGGAGCCCGGCCTTGTCTTGGGCAGGGCGGCACTGGAATTGGACTGGAGCGAAAAGCAGCGTCTTTTGCGCGCACTGTGGCAGTTCGGCGTCATCGGTCGCGCAGGCGCTGCGGATTCGGCCTCGCACGGGCTGATATCGGACCGAAAGCTGCAAACTTATCTGGCGCTTGTCGGCGTATAGCCGAAGCGGCGACGAAAGCAGCGGTTGAAGTACGATACGTCGCTGAATCCGCTTGTCAGGGCGATGTCACTGACCCGCATGTCGCTGTGTTTGTGCGAGAGCATCCTGTGGGCGCTCTGCAAACGCAGTTCGAGAACGCGTTCGGAGAAGCTCATTCCCGTCTCCTGAAGGAGGTCGTGGACGTAGCGCACCGACAGGCCGAGTTGTTGCGCCACACTTTGGGCGGAGATGCCGGGATCGATAAAATCCTCGGCGATCCTTGCCAGGACGGCCTCCAGCCTGGCAGCGCGCAGGCCTCGAAGCCCGGCCAGTTCGGCAGCCCGACCTTTCGCGCCGGTCGCCAGGCCGATCAGATCCACGATCGTGTCCGTCGCGTGCGTGATCAGATCCGCCGAGGCAAGTGGGCTGCCGCTTTCAAGAAGCAGGCAATAGCGTTTGAGAAGATCGAGGG
>NZ_RZSJ01000246.1:0-8379 GCF_003998025.1 Mesorhizobium sp. M8A.F.Ca.ET.021.01.1.1 | reverse complement strand
GATCAGGACAAGGCGAAACCGCCGAAAACCGCCACCAACTGATCGCCACGAGCTTACCGAAAATCATAAAAAAGCCGCGCTCCATTGCAGCGCGGCTTTTTGTTTCCGCGGACGGATTCTGCGTTGGCCTACTGGCTGGTCGACGCGGCCCCGCCTGAATGATCGCCAAAGATACCGCGTTGGCTGACCTGGATGCCCGCCGGCCCCAGGATGATGGCGAACAGCACCGGCAGGAAGAACAAGATCATCGGCACGGTGAGCTTGGGCGGCAGGGCGGCGGCCTTTTTCTCGGCGGCGTTCATGCGCATGTCGCGGCTTTCGCTGGCAAGCACGCGCAGCGCGTGAGCCACCGGCGTGCCATAGCGCTCGGCCTGGACAAGCGCCTGCGACACCGACTTGACCGATTCCAGCCCCGTGCGGCCGGCCAGGTTTTCATAAGCCTGCTTGCGTTCCTGCAGATAGGAGAGCTCGGCGTTGGTCAGGATGAATTCTTCTGCCAGGGCCACCGACTGCGCGCCGATCTCGTCGGCGACCTTGCGCAGCGCGGCTTCCACCGACATGCCGGACTCCACGCAGATCAGCATCAGGTCGAGCGCATCCGGCCACGCCATCTGGATCGACTGCTTGCGCTTGGTCGCGCGGTTGTTGACGTAGAGGACCGGCGCGTAGAAGCCGCCATAGGCAACGAGGACGCAGACGAACAGCCGGATCACCAATGGCTTGTCGGGCAATCCGCCGAGCACGAAGATATAGACCAGACCGAGCGCGAAGCCGACAAAAGGAAGCACCAGGCGGAAGAACAGAAAACGCGTTAGCGGATTCTGCCCGCGAAAGCCTGCAACCTTGAGTTTCTGCAAGGTGGCCTCGTCGGCCAACGCACGCCGCAGATCGAGCCGGTCGACAATGTTGCGCATGCCGACCGACTGTTGCTCGCGCAGACCCTTGCGGCGGCGATCGGCCTCGTTCGCGAGCCGCGCGCGCTGCTTGGCGCGAAGCTCATCACGCTCCAGCGCGACCGACTTCATGCGCGCCTTGAGCTGGTTTCCGCCGATCGCCGGCAGCAGCGTAAAGACGGTTGCGAACACGGCGATGGCGACCAGCAGCGCAATCAGGAAGCTGGGATCCGTCAGTGATTTGATGACTTGTTCGGTCATGCCGCGGTCCTAGACTTCGAAGTTCATCATCTTGCGCATCACGAAGATGCCGATCGACATCCAGACGGCGGCGAAACCGAGTATTAGATGACCGACGCTGGTCGTGAACAGCGGCATCAAATAGTTGGGACTGGAGAGATAGACGAGAAAGGCGACGATGAAAGGCAAGGCGCCGATGATGGCGGCGGATGCTTTCGCTTCCATCGACAGTGCCGCGACCTTGGCCTTCATCTTCTTGCGGTCGCGCAACACGCGCGAAAGGTTGCCCAGCGCCTCGGAGAGATTTCCGCCGGCCTGCGACTGGATCTGGATGACGATGCCGAAGAAACTCGCCTCGGTGCATGGCATGGTTTCGGGCATGCGCAAGGTCGCGTCGGGGATCGACAGGCCCATCTGCTGCGAATCGACTATTCGGCGAAACTCGGTCTTCACGGGCTCAGGGGATTCATTGGCGATCAGGCGCACGGCGTCGTTCAGCGGCAGGCCGGACTTGACCGCCCGGACGATGATATCGAGCGCGTTTGGAAATTCGTTGAGGAACGCCTTGACGCGGCGGGTACGACGAAAAGAAACGAACCAACGCGGCAAGCCGAGCGCTCCGGCGAGCAATATACCGGGCAATACGATCATCGGCGCACCGACCATGAACGCGACGATTGTCAGCGCGAGGCCGCATATGGCCGAATAGATATAGAAACGCTCGATCGGCACCTTCATCCCAGCCTGGCGAAGCTGGGCTTTCAGCGGCGGCTTCTTGACGGCGGTGTCCTTGGTCTTCTGCTTCTCGTCGAGCTCCTTCAGGGAATCCTGCACCGATTTACGGCGCTTGGCCGCGTCCGCCGCGCGGTCGCGCGTCGCCTTGACGACAGAGCGGTCCGTTTCGGCGGCCTTGATCGTTTCAAGCCGCTTTCCGGCCTGTTTCTCATTGCTGATCTGGTTGAACAGAAATGCATAGGCGACCGCGCCGGCGCTGAAGCCGGCGAGCACGACAAACGCCAATACGGTGCCGTCAATTCCAAACATCGACCTGAACCTTCACGCCCGCGGATGCGTCAGTCAGCACGTTTCTCCATGGCTTCGAGCGCCGTGGCGAGACGCTGCTCCTCGCCATAGTATCGAGCCCGCTCCCAGAAATGGGGGCGGCCGATGCCGGTCGAGACGTGTTCACCCAGCAACCTGCCGGTGGCGTCCTCGCCCTTGATGTTGTAGAGGACGATATCCTGCGTGATGATGACGTCGCCCTCCATCCCGATCACTTCGGTGATATGGGTGATGCGGCGCGATCCATCGCGCAGGCGAGCCGCCTGGATGATCACGTCGATGGAGCCGACGACGATTTCGCGCACGGTTTTCTGCGGCAGCGAATAGCCGCCCATGGCGATCATGGATTCGATGCGGTTCAGGCATTCGCGCGGGCTGTTGGAGTGGATCGTTCCCATCGAGCCGTCATGGCCGGTGTTCATCGCCTGCAGAAGGTCGAAGACCTCGGGTCCGCGCACTTCGCCGACGATGATGCGTTCGGGCCGCATGCGCAGGCAGTTCTTGACCAGGTCGCGCATCGTCACCTCGCCCTCGCCCTCGAGGTTGGGGGGACGCGTTTCCAAGCGCACGACATGCGGCTGCTGCAGTTGCAGTTCGGCCGAGTCCTCGCAGGTGATGACGCGCTCATCACGGTCGATGTAGTTGGTCAGGCAATTGAGCAATGTCGTCTTGCCGGAGCCGGTGCCGCCCGAAATGACGATGTTGCAGCGGACGCGGCCGATGATCTTGAGAACTTCGGCTCCCTGCGGAGAGATGGCGCCGAACTTGACCAGCTGGTCGAGCGTCAGCTTGTCTTTCTTGAATTTGCGGATGGTGAGCGCGGTGCCGTCGATGGCCAGCGGCGGTGCAATGACGTTGACCCGCGATCCGTCGGGAAGACGGGCGTCGCAGATCGGGCTGGATTCGTCGACGCGGCGGCCGACCTGGCTGACGATGCGCTGGCAGATGTTGAGCAACTGCTGGTTGTCGCGGAAGCGGATGCCGGTCTGTTCGACCTTGCCGTTGACTTCGATGTAGACGTTCTTGGACCCGTTGACCATGATGTCGGCGATGTCGTCGCGCGCGAGCAGCGGCTCAAGCGGCCCATAGCCAAGCACGTCGTTGCAGATGTCCTCGAGCAGTTCTTCCTGCTCGGCGATCGACATCGCGAAGTTCTTGATCGCGATGATATCGTTGACGATGTCGCGGATTTCCTCGCGGGCGCTTTCGGGATCGAGCTTGGCGAGTTGCGACAGGTCGATCGTATCGATCAGGGCCGAGAAAACCTGGCTCTTGGTATCGTAATAGGTTTCGCTCTTTTCGCGGCCTCTCCTCGGTTCCGGCGCCATCGGTGGCGCCTCGACCGCGCGCCTGGCGGGTGGCGCGACAGGCGCGCTCGGCTGCGGCGTGGCCGCGGGCCGGGCAAGAACCGCTGTGTCCACCGAAACCGCGGCGGCCGGCGCGACCGGCGCCGGTGCCGGCGCCGGCTGGCGAAATTCCGGCTTGAACCGGTTGCCGTCGTCGTTGCCTCTTTTACCGAACATGACCGACTACCGACCCCATTTCGTCACTTCTTGTTGCGCGAGAGCTTGCCGAGCAGACTGCCCAGGCCAGCCTTCTTTTTCGCCCTGATTTCGCTGCGGCCGGTCAGCACATGAGCAATCTCGTTGATCGTGGCCACAACCGGGTTCTTGGCATCCATCTCGCCCAGCATGCGCCCGTTGTTCGCGGCATTGCCGAACAGCAAGGGATCAAAGCCGATGACCGACATCGGCGTCAGGCCGAGCGGCTCGGCGAAATCGGATGGCGAGATCTCCGGCCGCTTGGGTATGCCGGCCTGGTTGATGATCAATTTCGGCGGCGGGTCGTTCGGGCGAAGCCGCTTGAGCATGTCGACCAGGTTCTTTGTGTTGCGCAGATTGGCCAGCTCCGGCGTCGCCGTGATGACGATTTCGTCGGCCTTGACCAGCGTGTTCTTGGCCCATCCCGTCCAGACATGGGGAACGTCGAGAACAAGGAGCGGCACGCTGCGCTGCGCGGTATCGACAAGTTGCGCGAAGGCGTCGGGATCGAAGTCGTAGACGCGTTCCAGCGTCGAGGGCGCCGCGAGCAGCGACAGATGCTCGGCGCATTGGGTCAGCAGCCGGTCGAGATAGACTTCGTCGATGCGCTCGGGCGAGAACACAGCCTCGGCGATGCCTTGGGCCGGATCCTGATCGAAATTGATGTTGGCGGTGCCGAAGGCGAGATCGAGGTCGGCCACAACGACCTCGGATTTGAACAGGGAGGACATTGCCCAGGCAACATTGTGGGCGATCGTGGAAGAGCCGACGCCACCCTTGGCGCCGACGAAGGCGACCGAGCGACCGAGCGGTTCAGCTTCCGGATCGACGAAGATCGACGAGACGACGCTGACGACGTCGGCCATCGACACCGGCGCGATGACATATTCGGAGATGCCGGAGCGGATGAGCTCGCGATAGAGACCAACATCATTGTAATGGCCGATCACCACCACTTTCGAGGATGGATCGCAATATTCCGAAAGCTGGGCGAGCTGCTCCAGCAATTGCTTGGGTTCGCTGCGCGATTCCAGCAGGATCAGGTTCGGTGTCGGCGCCGACTGGTAGAACTCGATTGCCGTGGGGACGCCGCCCATATGGACCTTGAGATGCGCCTTGGTCATGCGGCGGTCCTCGCCGGCGCGCTGGACCGGATTGGCAACGCCCTCCGTCTCGCAGAATGCCTGGATCGAAATACGCGGAACCGGCCGCAACGCCTGCATCGCGGCGACGTCCTGCAGCGAGGTATCACCGCCCTCCACGGTGGCGTCATAGGCAAGGTTGCTCATGGTCATGCTCTTTCCGTGGCCTGTTCCTGACGTCGCTTCTTTCCGAGGGCGGCTTAGTAAGTCACTTCCGAGTTGCCGAGGAATTCATCCGAAATGCCCCTGTCTTGGTAGACACCGATGGCTTTGCTGCGATTGGCCGCATCAATAGTGGTGGACTTGCGCGGCCCGAGAAGATCTCCCGGATTGGCCACCTGGGCGGCAAGATTGTTCTGATAGGAGCAGCCGAAATCGGCGTAGTGCTTGTTCTCCGACGTCTCCACCAGGTCAGCGGGCCAACGACCGCATTTGTCGGTCTGTGCCCTCACCGCGATGTAGGAGACGCGAACCGGGGCTGATGCCTCGCTCGATCCCGCTTGATAGGAGACCACGACGATCCGGTCGCGCTTGATCCCGGCAGCGAACGCGAGCCGAGCGAAATCATGGCCGGCCGCCGTTGCGGCGACTTCGTTGGCCGATCCGCTTGGAATCTGGATCGTCAATGTCGGAGCGGCACTCTTGTCATAGCCGTCGAGGAAACCCAGGAGCGTGTCGCGCTGCGAGCCGGTCATGCCGCGGTCACCGGCGCCAACAGGAAGATCGATCTTCTGGTTTTTCTCGGCGATGACGATCGGATGATTGGTGCGATAGTCGTCGGGGATGGCGCCGACGGTAACGCTGTCGCGCTGGGCACAACCGGCCAGCAGAGCCGACACCGCCACCGCCATGATCGGAAGCGCTCGCAGGCCTATCCGAGAACGGCCGGAGCGCATCGCCATGGTCCTTGCCTTAAGTGCTGACTGAGACATGTCCGCTTTCCCGTTCACTTGTAGATGAAGCCGACAACGCCGTGATAGCGGCCGTTGGGCCTGTCGGTCTGCATGGTGCCGTAGACGCGATTGACGCGCCCAAGGAACATGCCGGCGCCGTCGCTCGGCGGGTTGAAATTGTCGTCCGGCTTGGCCAGCTCATTGCGCGCCACCGGCTTCACCAGATAGGGCGTGATGATGATGACGAGCTCGGTCTCGTTGCGCACGAAATCCCTGCTGCGGAAGAGCGCGCCGAGCACTGGAATCTTCGTCAGCCCGGGCAAGCCGTTGATGGCCTGCCTGACATCGTCGCGAACAAGGCCAGCGATCATCATGGAGCCGCCGGAGGGCAGTTCCACGGTCGTATCGGCAAGACGCTTGCGCAGAGACAGGATATTCGTGCCGGGACTCGTCACACCCGAGGACAGCGAAACGGACCCTTCGGTGGTCGGCTCGGAGACCGACGTTCTGACTTTCAGGCTGATGCGACCGGGAGACAGCACCACCGGCTGGAACTCCAGGCCGATGCCATATTCGATCTTGTCGATGGTATAGTTCTTCAGGCCGGTCTGGTTGTCGGTCGATACGTTCGCGGTGACGCCGCTCACCATGTTGTATTCACCGCCAACCCGGAACGTCGCCTTCTCGCCAGAAACAGCAGTCAGGGTCGGCTCGGCCAGCGTCTTCATGACCCCGGACTGTTCCATGGCGTTGATATAGGCCTGCAACCCCGAGGCGCCGATCGTGAAGCCGGAATTCGACAGTTGCTTGCCGAGGCCGGTGAAATTGTCGCTGAGCGCGCCGTAGCTGATGCCGTTGCTGCCGCCGCTGCCGACCATGTTGACACCGAGCTGCTTCATCACCGAACGGCTGACTTCGGCGACCGTCACCTTCAGCGTGACCTGATCGTCACCGATGATCTGCAGCAAATTGACGATTTGGCTGACGCGGCGCTCCTGGTCAGGGTTGTTGATGTCGACACCGCTCTGGGCCGAGCCGCCGGCAGCGGTCTGCGAATATTGTCCCGTCGTCGCTTCACCGCCGGACACAAACATGTTTGCCAGCTGTTCGGCACGCTTGGCATCCAAGGGTGTATCCACGGTGCCGGTCAGAACCACGTTGTCATTCAGCAGTTCAACCTTGACGGCCGAGGTCGGAAGGAAGCGCTTGATATAATCCTCCAGGCCGGCGACGTCGCGCTCGATGGCCAGATCCAGGCTGGCGATCTGTTCGCCGTTCGGCCCAAAGACGAAGATGTTGGTTTCGCCGACCGCCTTGCCGAAGAGGTAGATACGCCTTGCGGTGCGGGTCACCGCGTCGGCAACGGAGGGATTGGCGACAAGAATGTCATAGGCATCGCTCGGCAGGTCTATGACCACCGACTTGTTGAGGCCAAGCTTGACGCGCTGGGTGGCTGTCGTGGCCGACACCTGCGTGCTCTTCGCCTCGACGCCCTGCACATTCGCTCCGACGAGCAGCAGGCCGAATGCCGTGGCTAGGATGGCCGGCAGTTTAGCGCTTAGCCTCATTTTCTTGCTCCTACTTCGGAGACTTCGCCCGACTTGATCAGCCTCACCGTTCCCCGGCGGCCATTGCCGGAAACGAGATAGTCGGCCTCATCCACATTCTTTTCCTGGGTGTCAGCGATCGCCCGCAGCGCCAGAGTCAGGCGATCCGCCATCTGCTGGGCAACGGTGATGATCTCCGCCTGTTTGGGGGTCAGCTCCAGCGTGGCGGTCTGGCCCACCCTGGTCTTCTTGCCTTCCTCGTCCTCCTGGATGGTCTGGTCGATCGCCAGGACGCGGATATTCTTGAGGATGGTCTCGGTGTTGAAGCCGGCGCCACCGGTGCTGGCATCGGCCCTGCGGGTCATGATGACGTCGACGAAATCGTTTGGAAGGATGAAGCCGCCGGCCGAAGTGTCCGCCGATATCGTCGTTGCGACCGCCCGCATGCCGGAAGGCAGGATGGACGACATGAAGCTTTGTCCCTCGCCGATCAGCTTGGAGCGCCGCACCGGCTCGCCCGCGTACATCGCCACGCGGGCAATCGACCCCTTGAGTTTCTCCAAAGCATCGGGAGCGGTGGCCTTGGTGATGAAATTCGCGTTGATGCCGTCAGCGGGCCAGGATTGCCAGGCTATGTTGTTCTCGAGCGCGTTGCCCATTGCGACATCGCCCGAGAGCACAAGCACGTCCTGCAGGGACACCGCGGGCGCCTGGGGGCCAGAATCGACGACGACCTGAGGCGGCGGAGCGACCATGTTTTTCGCCACATAGCCAGCACCGCCCGCCGCGGCCACCGCCACGCTCAGAATAATCAATCGGGATGCTGGCATCTGTCCGAACCCTCGCCCTTGGCAAACCACGTAGCCAAGCCGGACTTTGCAGCGGCAATCGTCAAAACAAGGTTAATGCAATGCTTACGATCGTGATTAATTTAAGGTTTACATAAATTGGACGGATCGCGCCGCGATGCGCGGAAAGGCTGGGCCGCCGCTCCGTAAAGCCGGCGTGTAAGCCATGTCAGCCCACGAAAAATTTGATGAATTCAGCTCGCCAGCCTTGCC
>NZ_RZSJ01000245.1:0-8392 GCF_003998025.1 Mesorhizobium sp. M8A.F.Ca.ET.021.01.1.1 | reverse complement strand
TTCGTAGTCAGCCTGCTCGAACGGGTGATCGAGGAACAGGCCCGCGGCTCGGCGGAAAAGGCCGACGCCATACGCGCCGACATTGCCGGCCTGATCGGCCACGACCTTTCCAAGCTCAAGCCCGGTTCGCCCGAGGCGATGGAGATCAAAGCCAAGCTGATTTCGCGCGGCGCGTGGTCGCAATATCTGGAAGTGGGCATCGGCCCGGATGCCGAGATCTTCACCAAGTGCCAGCCCATGGCCTCGGTCGGCTTCGGCGCCGATGTCGGCCTCCACCCGGTGTCGACCTGGAACAATCCGGAGCCGGAGATCGCCATGATCGCCGCCTCGAGCAGCAGGATCGTCGGCGCCACCATCGGCAACGACGTCAATCTGCGCGACGTCGAAGGGCGCTCGGCGCTGCTGCTCGGCAAGGCCAAGGACAACAACGCCTCGGCTTCGCTTGGCCCCTTCATCCGGCTGTTCGACGACACGTTCTCCATCGCCGAGGTGAAGCAGGCCGTCGTGCGCCTGAAGGTCGAGGGCGAGGACGGATTTTCGCTGGAGGGGGCGAGTTCGATGGCCGAGATCAGCCGCTCGCCGGAGGAACTGGTTGCCGCGGCCATGGGGCCGCACCACCAGTATCCGGACGGGCTGGCGCTGTATCTCGGCACGATGTTCGTGCCATCGAAGGATCGCGGCGAAAAGGGCAAGGGGTTCACGCACAAGGTCGGCGACATCGTCACCATCTCGTCGGAAAAATTCGGCGCGCTGGTCAACCGCGTGCGGCTGTCGCCTGATTGCCCGCACTGGACCTACGGCGCCAGCCATTTGATGCGCGACCTCGCCAAAGCCGGCCTGCTCTAAGTGGTTCTTCAGGGGCTTTCGCCCCAAGTGACCGCCCAAACATGATCGGGACAGTCCGCCGGGCTGCGCCTCGGCGACAATCATCCGACTGCCTGGAAAAAATCATCCCAACTGATGCGATCTGATGGGGTCGTTGATGGCGCCGTGTCAGGCGCCAACTACATCTGCAGATGGAGGCTTGCCATCCGCCGAAAAAGGGAATGCTCTTAGGCATCCGAGCGGCGCTGGCAAAAGACGCAATCCGGCCGAAGCCGGAACAAGGGACGGATCATCTTCAACCGGGAGGAAATCACATGCTGACGAGACTAAGACTTGTGCTCTACGGCCTGCTGGTCGCGCTGACGGTCATTCCGGCAGCCGCGCAGGCCAAGACGTTCTACTGGATCTCACATGGCGGGCCGGCCGACCCGGTCTGGACCTACTTCCTCGCCGGCGCCAAGCAATGGGCCAAGGACACCGGCAACACCGTCAACACCTCTTTCCACAATGGCGACGTCGCCTCGCAGCAGGAAGCGGTCCGCGCCGCCCTCTCCGCCAAGGCCGACGGCATCGTCACCACCAGCCCCGATCCGGGCAGCCTTGTCGAGATCGTCAAGGAAGCGCGCGCGGCCAACGTCCCGATCATCAACTTCAACACGCCCGATCCCAAGGCCAATTTCAACGCCTATGTCGGCGGCGACAACGTCACCTTCGGCAAGCATTGGGCCCAATATCTGGTCGACAAGGGTCTTGTGAAGAAGGGCGACTTCGTCTGGATGCCGGTCGAGATCCCCGGCGCCACCTATGGCGTGCAGGAAGAGGAAGGCATCAAGAGCGTCTTCGGCCCGCTCGGCATCACCTATGAGGTGACCGAAGCGACGCTTGACCAGGCCGAGGTGATCAACCGCATGGTCGACTACCTCACCGCCCACAAGGGCAAGGTCAACGCCATCATCGGCCTGGGCGACCTCGTCACCGGCTCGATCAAGCGCGTGTTCGACCAGGTCGGCGTCAAGCCGGGCGAAATCCCGGTCGTCGGCTGGGGCAACTCGCTCGACACCACCCAGGAAGTGCTGAACGGCTACGTCAATGCCGGCCAGTGGCAGGACCCGCAGGCGACCAGCTACGTCGCGCTGTCGCTCGCCAACATGGCGGCCAGCGGCATTCCCCCGGGCTTCAACGTCATCACCGGCGCGCTCTACGAGAAGGACACCGCGGCGGTCTACGACAAGATCCTGTCCGGCAAATAATCCGCGATCCCTGGCGCCGCGCATCTCGCGCGGCGCCAGCTATCTTCCTGCGCCGCGGCATGTCCACCCGATGCGGTGGAGGTCGCGGCCCGTTCCAACCATGTCGCGGGTTCCCAGTGGAAAATCATTCGCTCATCCAACGCCTGATCGCGCGGCCGGAATTCGGACCCTTCGTTCTGCTCATCGCCGAGATCGCCGTTTTCTGGGGTTTCAACCACGACTTCCTGTCGCCGCAGAACATCTCCAACACGCTGGCCTTCACCGTCGAGCTCGGCCTGATCGCGCTGGCGATGACGCTGTTGATGACGTCGGGCGAATTCGACCTTTCCGTCGGGTCCCTGTTCGGTTTCTCGCCGGTGCTGATGTGGACGCTGTTCAATGCCGGCGTCACCTCGCTGGAGATGGGCTTCGTCGTCGCGCTGGTGGTTGCCGCTTTGATCGGCCTGGTCAATGGCTGGTTCGTCACGCGGCTCAAGATCCCGTCCTTCCTGGTGACGCTCGGCATGCTGCTGGTGGTGCGCGGCAGCGCGCTTTTCATCACCGACGGGTTTCCGCAGCGCACCTGGAGCGCCGAGGGCAGCTGGCTGGCGGAGGCGCTGGTCGGCGATTTCTTCATCGGCCCGTTCCGCATCTACATGTCGCTGTTCTGGTTCATCGCCGCCGCGATCGCCCTCGGCTATGTCCTGACGCAAAGCCGGACCGGCAACTGGATCCAGGCGGCCGGCGGCAATCCCAACGCGGCGCGCGCCCGTGGCGTCAATGTCAACCGCGTCAAGGTCGGCCTGTTCGTGCTGTCTTCGCTGATGGCGTCGCTTGCCGGCGTCATTTCCTCACTGCGCACATCCGCCGCCAACCCCAACAGCGGCAGCGGCTACGAACTGGAGGTGATCGCCATGGTGGTGATCGGCGGCACGGCGCTGACCGGCGGGCGCGGCACCATCATCGGCACCGTGCTCGGCATCCTGATCCTGCGCGTCATGCGCAACGGCATCGTGCTGATCGGCGTGCCCGGGCTTGCCTACAACATCTTCATCGGCGCGATCATCCTTGGCATGATGGCGTTGCATTCGTGGCTGGAACGCCGGCACCAGGCGGGGACTTGAACCATGGCCGAGCCATTGATCCGCATGCAGAACATCCGCAAGTCCTATGGCCGCGTGCAGGCGCTGGTGGACGCCAATTTCCATGTCAACGAGCGTGAGATCGTCGGCCTGCTGGGCGACAATGGCGCCGGCAAATCGACGCTGATCAAGGTTCTCTCCGGCGCGGTGCCGCTGACCAGCGGCGACATCTTCATCCGCGGCAAGAAGGTCACCTTGCGCAGCACCAGCGATGCCATCGCCCACGGCATCGAGACCATTTATCAGGACTCCGCCCTGGTCACGCAACTGTCGATCGCGCGCAACCTGTTCCTGGGACGTGAGCCGATCAAGCCGCCGCGCTTCCTCAACCGCATGGACCAGGAGGCGATGAACACGGTCGCCCGCGATCTGCTCAAACAGGTCGGCATCTCCAAGAACATCCCGCCGACGACGCCGATCGGCTCGCTCTCCGGCGGCGAGCGCCAGGCGGTCGCGATCGCGCGCGCCATGCATTTCGACAGCGACCTGATCATCCTCGACGAGCCGACCAACAATCTCGGCGTCGCCGAAACACAAGGCGTGCTGAGCTTCGTGCGCAACGCGCGTGATTCTGGCCACTCCTGCATCTTCATCGCGCACAACATCCACCATGTCTTCCAGGTGGTCGACCGCATCGTCGTCATGCGCAGGGGCAAGGTGGTCGCCGACGACATCGATCCGAAGACGACGACCGTGACGGAAGTCGAGCGCATCATCACCGGCATGTCGGAAAAGGACATCCGCGACGCCCTCGCCGATGGCAAGCCGGGGCACTGAGGGAGCATCGGCATATAGGGTCGCGGCATGAAGGCCACCGTCTCCGACATCGCCAGGACCTGCGGGCTGTCGACCGCCACGGTCGACAGGGTGCTCAACAATCGGCCCGGAGCGAGTGCCGCCAACCGGCAACGCGTCATGGAGGCCGCCAAGCAGCTCGGCTATCTGCCTATCGCCGACCAGGTGACGCTTCCCTCGAAGCCCGCAAACCTCGAATTCTTCCTGCCGATCGGCAGCAACGCCTTCATGCAGGATCTGGCAAAGCATATCGAGGACTATGCCTCACGCCTGCCGCTGGTGGCATCCTGCCGGATCCACAATCTCGCCGGCATCTCGCCCAATGCCCTGCAGACAGCGGTCGAAAAATTGTCGCTGCGGGCCAATGGCGTCGGTGTCATCGCGGTCGATCATCCCAGGACACGCAACATCCTGCGCGACATCGTCGAGGCCGGCATCCGCCTGGTGACGCTGGTATCCGATATTCCGGCCGCACCGCGCTCGGCTTATGTCGGCATCGACAACCGCATGGCGGGACGGACGGCGGCCCTTTTGATGGGACGCTTCCTCGGCGGACGCGAGGGGCGGCTGGCGATGGTCGTCGGCTCGCGCTCCTATCGCGGCCATGAAGAGCGCGAGATGGGATTCCGCTCGGTGCTCGGCGAGGAATTTCCCAATCTCACCGTCAGCAGCGCCGTCGAGATCAATGACGAACCCGATGCCAGCTATGCGGAAACCATGAAGGCGTTGCGCAACGAACCGGAACTGCTCGGCATCTATTGCGTCGGCGCCGGGCGCTCCGGCATTGCCAAGGCGATCC
This sequence comes from Mesorhizobium sp. M8A.F.Ca.ET.021.01.1.1, assembly GCF_003998025.1. Lineage (NCBI taxonomy): Bacteria > Pseudomonadati > Pseudomonadota > Alphaproteobacteria > Hyphomicrobiales > Phyllobacteriaceae > Mesorhizobium > Mesorhizobium sp. M8A.F.Ca.ET.021.01.1.1. The sequence continues at coordinate 3,602 of NZ_RZSJ01000245.1, read as the reverse complement.
GGGAAGCCAGGCCCAACCGCAAGCCGGTGTTCATCTGCCACGACCTGACGAGGGAGACGCGCGGCTATCTCGTCGACGACCTCACCGACGTCGTCATCGACCAGAACGCCAGGTTGATCGCGGAGCAGTCGGTCATCCAACTGCTCGGCTCGATCGCCTCATCGGCGCCCTATCTCACACGCAAATTCATCGAGCCGCGACTGATTTTCCGGGAAAACGTGCCGGTGCAGTGAGGCCCACTTTCCCGAATTCGCGCGGCGCCACGGCGAATCTGCACAGCAGCTATGCACAATTCATTGTTGCCGAATCATTGGGCAATTCGTAGTTTCTGGTTGTCGGCCATCTACTCCTCCCAGATGCGATGCCGACGCTGAATGGGGCGCACCTCCTCCCGCGCCACATTCGAAATCGAGCCCGCTGCCACCTCCTCCCGGCAGCGGGCTTTTTTCGTTCCGATCGGCAGCAATCGCGACGCCGCCACGCCACCTCATTCCCGGTCACGGAATCGCATGGATCGTTGGCAGTCCGGCAGGTGTCAGTTTGCTGCAGTTCCCCTGAAGGAAACGATCAGCCCTTCCGCCATACGCACGAACTGCGTGCTGGGGCCTTCGGCGCCGACGGTCTGCACGCTGACACGCGCGCCTTCAAACAGCAGCGACAGCGTATCGGCGAGAAGTTCGGCCTGGCCGATACCGGCATCCCGGCAGAGCCCGACCAGGCGTTCGCGCTGGGCTTCCTTGAGCTCCTTGATCACGCGCCTTGCCGGATGATCAGGTTCGGTCAGTTCGGCGGCGGCATTGGCCATGTCGCAGCCGCGGCCATCGGTGTTGAGCATGGCGGCGGCCTTGCGAACCCAGGCATGAAGCTGGGCGAGTTTGTCGCCCGGATGCTCGGCCTCGAACGTTTCCCACATCGCGCCGGCTTTCAAGGCGTTGGCGCGCAGGCATTCGACGATCAGTTCGTCCTTGGACTCGAAGTGACGATAGAGCGTCATCTTGTTCGTGCCGGCAGCCTCGGTGATGGCGTCGACGCCGACGCCCTTGATGCCGTGCTTATGGAACATGTCACGCGCCGTCTCCAGAATCCGATCCCGGGGACGAGAGCGCTCCACGACGCCGTCTGTCATCATGATCTCCTTTCGTTTCCAAAAAACCCTCGGCCACCTCTTGACTAGGGTGTTACCGGTCTGTAACTTCCAGCATGTTACTTACTGGTAACACCTATAGCGTCCGTCGTCAATAACAAGGTCGTGAACTGGTCCTACCAGATCGAGATGGACGAAAAGATTGCCAATCATGCGGCTTCGGCCGGTGAAGAGATGAAAAACGGTTCGTGAGCATGGGCTGCGAATCGACAGACAAGGAGCCGGCCAATGCCACAGCGCCGCGATCTTACCATAGATGAGGCCGTCCGGGATCCGATGATCCGGCTGGTCATGAAAGCAGATGGGGTCGACCCCCGCGCCTTCGAGAACATGTTGCGCTCGCTTGCCGATGGGCAGCGTCGGGGGGTGCCGTTGCTGCGTTCACGGGAAATGTCCCGTGACGGGCATGGCCAGTTGTCCAGGGTCGCCAACGCCTTCGGGCGGGTAAGAGCGGCTGGAGAGGCGTGCGTGTCGTGGTAAACTTCTTCATCCATCGTCCGATCTTCGCCTCTGCGATCGCCATCATCATGGTGCTCGCCGGGACGATTTGTTATTTCCTGCTGCCCGTCTCGCAGTTTCCCGACATCACGCCGCCGCAGGTCGTGGTCAGTGCCCACTATCCGGGCGCCAGCGCGCAAGTGGTGGCAGACACCGTGACGACGCCGCTGGAGCAGCAGATCAACGGCGTGCAAGGCATGACCTACATGTCGTCGACGAGTTCCAATGACGGCTCGTCGACCATCACCATCACCTTCGATGTCGGCTATTCCTTGAGCACTGCCGCTGTCGACGTCCAGAACCGCGTCTCGCAGGCGGCATCCTCGCTGCCGGCGATCGTCAACCAGGGCGGCGTGACGATCAAGAAGCAGAACCCGAACTTCGTGCTGATCGTCAACCTGACCTCGCCCGACCATTCCGTCGACCCGGTGGCGCTCTCCAACCTGGCCTATCTGCAGGTGGTGGATCCGCTGAAGCGGCTGCCTGGCGTCGGCGACGTGCAGATCTTCGGCGAACGGCGCTATTCGATGCGCGTCTGGCTCGACCCGGACAAGCTCGCCAATCTCGGCATCACCGCGGTCGACGTCCAGAACGCCATCGCCGAACAAAACGTGCAGGTGGCGGCCGGCAAGATCGGCCAATCGCCGGCGCCCGCCGGCACCGCCTTCGAGATGCAGGTCAACGCCGTCGGCCGGTTGAGCGATCCGAAGGAATTCGGCGACATCGTCGTGCGTGCCAACACGGATACGGGTTCGCTGGTGCGGCTGCGCGACGTCGCCCGTATCGAGCTTGGCGCCCTGCAATATTCGTCCTCTGCCTTCTTCGGCAAGGACCCGACAGTGGTGCTCGCCGTCTATCAGATGCCCGGCTCCAACGCGCTCGATCTGCAGCAGCGCGTCAAGGACAAGATGCAGGAACTGTCGGCCCGTTTTCCCAAGGGCGTCGACTATGCGATGCATTACGACACGACGCGCTTCGTCTCGGCCTCGATGCATGACGTGCTGATCACGCTCGGCGAAGCCCTGGTGCTCGTCGTGGCGGTGGTGTTCATCTTCCTGCAGAGCTGGCGCACGACCATCATTCCGACCATCGCCATTCCAGTGTCGCTGGTGGCGACGCTCGTCATCATGGAGATGATGGGTTTCTCGCTCAACATGCTCTCGCTGCTCGGCATGGTGCTGGCGATCGGTCTGGTCGTCGACGACGCCATCGTCGTGGTCGAGAATGTGGAGCGACAGTTGGAAGCCGGGCTGAAACCACTGGCGGCGACAAAAGCCGCCATGGCCGAGGTGACAGGTCCGATCATTGCGACCACCGCCGTGCTCATGGCCGTGTTCGTGCCGGTCGCCTTCATTCCCGGTGTCTCCGGAAAGCTCTACAACCAGTTCGCGCTGACGGTGGCGATCTCCGTCGGTATCTCCGCATTCAACTCGCTGACGCTCAGTCCCGCGCTCAGCGCTGCCTTCCTGCGCCATCGCGGGGAGACGCAATTCTTCCTGTTCCGCTGGTTCAACACAGGCTTCGACAGGCTGTCGCATGCCTATGCCCATGGCGTGCGCATCCTTATCCGGCTGCGCTGGATCATGCTTGGCCTGTTCGCGGCCGGCCTGGTCGCCACCTATTTCGTCTGGCAGAAGCTGCCCTCGACCTTCCTTCCGGTCGAGGACCAGGGCTATTTCTTCGTCGTCATCCAGCTGCCCGACGGCGCTTCGCTGGAGCGCACCGATGCGGTGGCACAGAAGGCGCGCGACATCCTGCAGGCGACTCCCGGCGTCGACATCGTCGGCTCGATCAGCGGCCTGAACTTCCTGACCAGCGCGGCGCAGTCGAATTCGGCCGTCGAGTTCGCCATCCTCAAGCCGTGGGAACAGCGTGGTCCCGACCAGAGCGCCTCCAAGTTGGTCGCCGACGTGCGCATGAAGCTGCTGCAGATCCCGGAGGCCTTCGCGCTCTCCTTCGA